>JAHFZE010000195.1 GCA_020854785.1 Methanomethylovorans sp. | reverse complement strand
CGCACGTGTATCTTTGGGAAAACATGAGCCTCCAAAGCCGGGGCCTGCATGTAAAAACTTGGGCGATATTCGCTTATCCATACCCATTGCCAACGCGATATCCTGAATTACCGCGCCGGTTTTCTCAGCAAGCAGAGCTATTTCGTTTATAAAGCTAATCTTTACTGCCAAAAACGCATTTGATGCATATTTAATCATCTCTGCAGTTTCGATATTCGTAAACAAAAAAGGGGTCTTGTTAAGATAAAGTACACTATAAACATTTTTCATGATGTTCTTCGCCCTGTCAGAGCATGTGCCTATTACCACCCTGTTTGGTCTTAAGCAGTCGTTTACCGCCTTTCCTTCCCGCAAAAACTCCGGATTCGATACGATGTCGAAGTCATGTTGGACCCCACGTTTGTCTAATGTCTCCTGAATAACCTGTCTCATAAGCTGCCCCGTTCCTACCGGGACGGTTGACTTGTTTACTATCACTTTATATCCATTGATGTATTCCGCTATAGATTTGGCTACCTCCAAAACATATTTTAAATCTACGCTGCCATCGGCTTTTGAAGGTGTTCCAACCGTAATAAGTATTACATCGTTGTTCTGTATCGTCTCTTTCATGTCGGTTGTGAATCGCAGTCGGTTTTCCGCAACGTTCTTTTTAAGCAGTTCTAAAAGCCCAGGCTCGAATATTGGTAAAACGTTATTATTAAGCATTTCGATTTTTTCGCTGCAGCTATCCATGCATTCAATATTCATACCGAAATCCGACAGTATCACACCCTGTACCAAACCAACATAGCCCACGCCTATCACACCAATGTTCATACCACAATCTCCTGTTGAATATCATTCTTAATAATTGATTCGAATCCTCACCGAGTGTACTGGCCATTATGCAATTAATCAGCCAATGCACATCCAAATCATTCTAATATATATGCGTTTTTATGTCAATCGGCCGCAAAGGACCAGATTTGCGCCATAACAATCATTTTGGCAAGAAATACCCCGTACCCTGCCCAGTCTGTTTCAGGTATGCTATTATCAATATGCACCCTTACTTGTAAAAGTCACCCATATAGTTTTTGTTAAAATAATAATGTCGAGCCTCATCGTGATATGGTCTACATAATACAGGTCTTTTTCCATCCGCCCCTTAAGAGATAAATCATTTCTGCCATTGATCTGTGCATAGCCGGTCAGCCCTGGCCGTATGAGCAAGCGCCGCAGATGTTCGGGGGTCAGTTGTTCGATTTCGGTTTTTATGAAAGGCCGCGGCCCAATAAAACTCATTTCTCCCTTGATGATATTCCAAAACTGCGGAAACTCGTCCAGGCTGTAGCGGCGCAAAAACGCGCCGACTCTCGTGACGCGCGGGTCGTTTTCCCGTTGGAGGAAGGGGGATGTATCATCCGGCGGCAGCTGGTCGATCATAGATTCGGCGTCCTTAAGCATCGTACGGAACTTGTACATTTTGAAAGGCCGCATGTTCTTTCCGATACGCAACTGGCTGAATATGACGGGGCCCGGAGAGTCTGTTTTTATCGCGATCGCTATGAAAGGGAACAGTATAATAAGCAGTATTATACCAAGAAAAGAAACAACCAAATCGACAAATCGCTTCAGGACAGGAAAATATATTCCACAGCGCGGTCTTGAAAACTGCGGCATTTTTAAATCGGTCTGCGTCATAATTCTCCGAACCGGGCGGGGAATACCGCCGAAGCCCCATCATTATTAATAAATTATAAAGATTATTCGTGTCATTGTCAATTTTTCCAATAGTCGTATAGTTTGCTTGGATTGCCTGTTTGTTCCGTTGCAGACTATGAACTTTGAGTTGACGCAAAAAAAACAAGCCAAGGATGTGATGGTTTCCTCATAAGAAAACGCTGAAGGCGTTCGGCTTTGCATTTCAATCCGTCAACCTCAGCTAACTTAGCCAGTAATTGCCGTCAACCCTACTATCGGCAGGCATACCCGCAAATGTTGTGTTCGCGATAAATCGACATAATTTGCAGCTATTTCGCAGAAGACAGCGGATGATTGGTTTTTTCTATAACATCAGCATAAAAGGACATCTATTTATTCGAGACGAAAGGGACGGAAAACCGTTGCTCTATCTTTTTCGAGATCCTATCACGATCATAGCTTTGCCTGTATTTAACCATATGACGCATTGCTTCCGCAGCCTGCGTTATACTGTCCACATCAATGAGTATCCCGTTTTCATCTGAAACAAAGTCTTCCGGACCGGCGCATCGGGTCGCAATAACCGGGAGACCACAGGACAATGCTTCAATATATGCGACGCCGAACGTTTCTCCGCGTGAACACAGCACGAAGCAGTCGGAGTATGCGTACTTGGATGCCATAGCTTTTCTGGATTGCAAACCGGCAAGTTCTATACTATTTGTCAGGTGCAAAGACTCAATCAACCTTTCAATGTTTGTACGCTCGGGGCCCGCACCGAAGATTGTGAGATATACGTCGTCCGTGTTTGCAAAGGCCTGTGCGAAGGCTTGTATCGTCACTCCATGGGCTTTCCGACCGATCAGCGATCCTGCCGAAACGAATTGAAACCCGGTTTTATTCGGAGCACCCATCCCGAAAAGCGAGGTGTCGACGATGTTGGGTATGCATACACTGTTTACTGAAAATTCATTTTTCAGGGTTTCCGCAAGTGAGTTGCTCACGCAAATCACTCCGTCCGCCCGGGCATAAGCCAAAGACGCATATCGTTTGGTTTTCTCATCTATCCCTGTCGCCATTTTGGAGCTATGCTCGGTAATGACGAGCGGCGATTGAAGCTCGTCTTTTATCGTCCCGCATACATAACCGACATGATAAAAATGCGCATGAACGATGTCAGGACTGCCAAACCGTTTTTTCGCTTTCCTGATCAGCTTTTTTATGGAATGGCGCATGAACATATGCCTTATTCTGCACGGCAACCTCCCTATAGGGATGTTAAATGCCAAAATGGGGATACCGCCGACAACCGTCTGCTCGAAGCCCCATTTCCGCCATCTGCGAATGGAACGAATGTCGGCTGCGATAAACACAACATCATTCCCGGCTTCCCTTAGGGCTTTCGCCTGGTCAAACTCGAATATGCCGTTCATTTTGTATTTTTCTGATGGATATCCTCTGGAAACGATAAATATTTTCATTTATTATTAAGCCTTACGGTTTCAAAATATTGTTTGCATTCATTTGGTAACTATTATAAACATATAGTAAGTTCTGTCAAATTAAATATCGACCACACTTGGGTTTTTAAAGACCTTTAGCATCATCCGCTGTACCTTCATCACGATTAAACAATAATCCGGCAGTCCGTGCGTTTTTTTCTCCGCGCAGGCCCGGGGTGTGAATTGCGTTCTGCCCAGCCAGTTGATAATTATTGACGTATCGGCGAAAGGTTATCAGATGACGAATTTGTATCCGAAGCCCCAGACGGTCATGATGTAGCCGTCATACGGCTTGATGTTCTCCCTGAGAGTCTTGATAT
>JAHFZE010000044.1 GCA_020854785.1 Methanomethylovorans sp. | reverse complement strand
GTTTTTGCTTCCTCCAGTTGTGTGGTTGCATCAGCCAGCATTTCTGCCGTGATGTTCGCATCATTCAGCTCATGTGAACCGGTCATTGAAAACTCTATAAATGAAATCGTATCATTTATTTGCTCCAGCATTCTTTCCTGCTGTGTCTGGAAGGTTTCATGTTCAGGCAAAGCTTCTGGCTTGTCCATTGTGGCTGGTCCCATTCCAAGTGTTTCCATTGCTGAATGGACCATTTCCGTTGCTTCTTTGAGATCCTTTTTATCTTCTGCGTTCTCTACCAGTGTTTTTGCTTCCTTCAGTTGTGTGGTTACATCAGCCAGCATTTCTGCCGTGATGTTCGCATCATTCGGCTCATGTGAACCGGTCATTGAAAACTCTATAAATGAAATCGTATCATTTATTTGCTCCAGCATTTTTTCCTGCCGGATTTCTAAAGCTGAATTGTCTATAGAGAAACTTGCTGTTCCCAATGTATCCATTTTCTCATGTATCGCTCTATTAAGATCGTGTTTCTGGCCATTGTCCTGCACAGCGAAAGTGGATGGTACTGGGCATATAACCATCAAAGTCACTGAAAAGACTGCTATGGATCTTGTCAATTTCCTTTGCGTATGATTTCCTCCCAATTCTTTGTGCCCAACCAGTTTATCGTTGGAACCAATCCTGCATTCCCTGAGAATTATATAAGGATACTTAGTCTCTAAAGGAATTATAGAGCTTTAATTTGCAAAAAAAAGCTTTATTAGAGCTTTTATTGCTATAGGTCACCTTGTTCTTTATTTTTAAAAAAAATCTATCCAAAATATATTTAAAATATACAAAATAATTAATCAATTAGATGTATATGTATAAAAACACATTTTCTTTAAAATAAGGCAATTATATTGATCTTTATTACTTATAATAGATTCAAAGAGACTTAAAAGTTTTATTAAGAACTTAATATGATTCAATTTTCTATTGAAGCCAAAGTGTAAGGTATATTTACTTAAAAACCTCTTGTAAAGCTTCATTGTTAAAAAAAACTATAGATAATAGTATATTTGTTTTATATTCTAACTATCAGATAAAAGTTTCTCAAGCATATTTATATTGTAGTTCAATATCATTATAGACCTGATATCCCGGTCCATCAGGAATTTCCTGATGGGCAGAAAATGACCCAATATTAAAATAGGTACACTGATCACATGAATCTCAAGGCTTTAATGATCATATTTGTAATGATCTCTAGTACGATCGCAGGTGGATGTGCAGAGAAGCTTTCCACTCAGAACAGCGGTCCAGATCAGAAGATGAGCTATGGTCTTGTTCCGCCATATTTCAACCTTCTTTCTTCACCTGATAATATTAAGCCAGAACAGCCTGATGCTCATCCTGTTCTATGGGATGAAAGAGAAGAGTTCAACAAGATCCTCTCAGAGGCTGCTTTGATATCTCAGAAGTTAAATTCCACGATACTGAGCTATGAGGAAGAAGGAAAAGATGTCCAAAAGCTTAAGTCTCTCCTGGAAGAATATAATGCATTGATCGTCAGTGCAAAAACATATCAGGAACTTGCAGATCAGGGTCATGAAGACTGTACTGACCCGGAATGTCAGGCAATTGAGAAAGAACTATATCTGCACCTGTCCAGAGAAAATCTTAAAAGATCTAACGCAGTCCTTTCAGATATCTTCAATGAAATGAAAATGATGCTTCCAGGTCATGTCAGATTAGGCGAGGGTTGCACTCTTTCAGGAAAAGGTGCCGGAAGGGTGTTATTTGCAGGCGATCTTAGTGCAAATCTTTCTATAAGGAATGGAATCTTATACATAATAGGCCTTCCCGACAGCTCGGGATCACCTTTAAGCATACTGGGAAAATACGAATTTGAAAAGTCCGAAAAACCACAGGATCGCGTATCTTATTACCAGATATTTGATGCGACAGTGGATATCTCAGCTCAAAGGTCAGCCTTTATAGTGGAAGCTAATGAGATATCACTTAATGTAAAAGGAAATGGTACAGTCGATTTCTTTGGTAATGGTACTTACACCATAACATGTCAGGACGGTAGTTCAGATGGAATGAAATGGGAAGTACCGGCAGTAAGAAGAACTATTAATAGCCCCTCTGTCTATACTGGTATCAAATGAAGGCATTTTCCCGCAGAATAGTATTTGCTGTTTTGTTCGTCATTCCACTTTTAATGACTGCAGGTGCAAGCTCTACCATTCATGGTGTAGTTTATGAATGGAATACATTCCAACCTCTGGAAAATGTGGTTGTAAGTGTCAACTCTTCTCCTGTGCAGTCAATGGTGTGCAAATATGGTACTTATTCCTTTGAGCTACCAGTGGGAAATTACACTATAATAGCAAATTATTATGAGAACAGTAAACTTGTTTACTATGGCGAGGATTTCGTGAACATCACAGAAGAGGGCAGCTATGTGCTCGATCTGCTGCTTTTTCCTGATTATTCTCAGAGTACGTCTTTTACCAATGTTTCTTCTTCTATTAATGTCTCTTCTTCATCTGCTTTAAATGAGTCAGTGAACACCCAGAATGTGACTGCAGGTCAGAATGTTTTTATTTCAATTGATACAATTCTTCTACTGGTTATAATACTTTTAGTCCTGTTCATATGGTTAAGGCATCCTACAAGTCGGAAAACCACTTCCCATCTCGAAAGGCATCGTACACCAAAGCAAGAAAAGGTCGAAGAAAAAGTACTTCTTATACCTAGGAAAGTAGAGTTCTCATCACCTGCTGAGGTGATCGAGGTGATATCAGAAGAGCCCGAAATAATGGGATCAGAGGAAGTGTATGATCCTACAGGATCGACCACCACCGAGCCAGATTATATTGTTTCAACTACTTTTGATGACATTCCTAAAAGGCCAATTCCCGCTGATCTGCAGGAGATACTGGATATCATTCGTTCCCAGGGGGGGCGTATGACCCAGAAAGACCTGAGGAGCAAACTCAAATACTCAGAAGGTAAAGTGAGCCTTATGCTATTTGATCTTGAAAATCGGGGCATGATACAGAAGTTCAAAAGAGGCAGAGGGAATGTTATTATTCTTGTTGAACAGGATCATTGAGCTTAATACATGATCTTGTTCTTTGTTCCTTTTTTTCTTGAAATGATCCTTTATTCCAACTCTAAAGAGTATTAAACTGGCATTTAAAGGTTTTTTTTCATTGAATTCCTGCATTAAAGGTTAAATTCAAAAACTAATTTCTATTTTGTCTTTAAGCTTTAAGTATGTTTTTATTATAAAATACAAAATGGTGGTTTACTGCCAGGAACTTTGGCAGGTGTACCACCCAACACAGCCCCTATCTCTTGTGTGTGATCACACAAAGGAGTGAAAGGAGGCATCTCACTCTCTCGTGGATGCCTCCTTCAAGGAGGATCTGTTCATGAATTAAATTCGAAGTATCTGGAGAAACAACATGAATAAAAAGTACGGTTTCAGGCATTACAATGTTCTTGATAGAAGGCAGTTCAACCTATTGATGTGGAACATGATGAAAAGCCTTTCAAATAGTTCAGAGCACGTTCCATCTTCTTCCCCTTCATGTCGCAACGATACAAAATAAGGAGCCATATTATGTCGGCTTATCTTGCTGGAGTCTCTACAGAACCGATCGATCCATCCCCTCTCCTCATACTTGAGGATGTGTGGAAGGTCTACCAGATGGGAGAAGTGGAATTTGCAGCTTTGAAGGGCATTGACCTGCATATCTTTAAAGGCGAATTCGTGGTCATACTGGGTCCAAGCGGCAGCGGTAAAAGCACTATGATGAACCTGCTCGGCTGCCTTGACCTCCCGAGCAAAGGTAATGTTTTTCTCAACGGGAAAGACATCTCACATCTTTCGGAATCCGAACTTGCGACCATAAGGGGAAGGATGATAGGTTTCATTTTCCAGCAGTTCAACCTTATTCCTACATTGAACACTCTAGAAAACGTCATGCTTCCTCTGGAGTTCCAGAACATAGACCCCTCTCTCGCAAAAAAGAAGGCAACAGAGCTGTTGGATCTTGTAGGACTATCTGAAAAAGCTCGTAACCTTCCTTCCCAGTTATCAGGAGGTCAGAGGCAGAGGGTTGCTATTGCCAGATCACTGGCTGTAGACCCTGATATAATACTGGCTGATGAACCCACAGGCAACCTTGACAGCAAAACCGGGACATATATTCTTGATTTTCTGCATGGTCTGCACAAGAAAGAAGGAAAAACGGTCATCATTGTGACACATGACGTTTCCCTTGTCAGATATGCTGAGCGAGTTGTCCACATCAAGGACGGAATGGTGGAGTCAATAGACGAAAAACAAAATAATTAAAGTGATATTTATGAAAAAAATGCTATTTTTTGTACTCTTTATATTATTTTTTACATCTTATGCATCCGCAGCAACCTATGTGGACTCTGCTGCGTCCAACGTTGGTATTATAAGCCAGACACCCAATCCTGCAAGACCAGGCGAGAGCGTTGAACTGACCCTCAGTCTGCAGAACTTCGGGAATGAAGATCTAAAGAACATAGTTGTAACTGCACAACCTGAGTACCCTTTCTCACAGTTAGATGGTGAATCTCTGACCAGGACAATATCCTATCTCAATGCAAGACAGGATGATGCTGCGATAGTGAAATTAAAACTAAAGGTGGCCAGTGATGTACCAGCAGGCACATACGAGCTGGACATAGTAACAACGGATTCCACAGGGACTACCAAAATCACTATCCTGGATATTGAAGTAAGAGGAAAGGAATATGCTCAGATCGTGACGATCAGCAAGTCAAGTATCGACTTCGCAACTGAGGAGCAACTTGATCTTGTCATTACAAATACCGGCAGTTCGCCTTTGAAGAACATGCAGATCTCCTGGGTGGATGCCACTGGTACAATCCTGCCTGTCTACTCTGACAATACTAAATACATCAGCTATCTGGATCCCAATGGATCTGTAACTGTAAGCTATATAGTGATGGCAGATGTGAATGCCGATCCGGGTCTTTACCAGCTGGACATCACACTCAAATTAGAGGACTATGATTCCAACCTAAGCACCATATCAACAACTGCGGGATTGTTCGTTGGCGGAGGGACTGATTTTGATGTGGCGTTCTCAGACAATTCTGATGGGGAGATATCGTTCTCAATAGCTAATGTAGGTAACAATGAAGCATATTCAGTAAAAGTCTCGATACCGGAACAGGATGGTTATAGCGTATCAGGCAGCTCCTCTTCCATCGTCGGTAACCTCGAAAAAGGCGATTATACGATTGCCTCATTCATCGTTTCACAACAGGGAGCAGGAACCATGCCAACTAGTGCTGCTGGTGAGCCAGGCAGCAAAGGAACTGTAGCTCCAGCTTCGTTCACTAATGCAAGTTCTAATGAAGATCTCAAAGTCCTCATAGAGTACACAGATTCCTCAGGTCAGAGGAACAGCGTGCAGAAATCTGTTCCGATCAAGCAGAGCAGCTTGGCAACAACTACTGCATCAATGGGGCCGGGTGCACGAGGTAAGAGCTCATCCAGTTCCAGTTATACGTCCATAGCTCTGGTATTAGGCATCTTGGGGGCAGGATCTATTGTGTATTACAGGAAAAAGTACGGTGATTGTCCTGCTATTATCACTAAATTAGGGGTTCTTTCGCACTACAGGAAAAAGAAAGAAGGTAATTAACAATGAGGAACAGCAGCTATCTCAAAATGGCCCTGACCAT
>JAHFZE010000060.1 GCA_020854785.1 Methanomethylovorans sp. | reverse complement strand
TCTTCCAGGAGCACTTTCTGTCGCTCGAACTCTTCCCTGTCGATAACACCTATATCCAGCGCAGATTCCAGAGTGAGCAGCACCCCTTTTGTATTATTTGCATATCCTGCATGGACCTCGACCTCTATCACTGGTACGTCCAGATCTGCATCCATCACCGGCTCATGCAGTTCTTCTCCAATGATCATGCTCGCGCATGTCCCTACTACACCAATCAACTTAGGATGGAACATCTCATTGACCTTTTGCAGCACAGAAGAAAGCTCTCTGCGCCCTCCAAACACAAAACCATTTTCATCAAGGGCTGTGGTAACTACATGTATCCCGTCTTCCTCCAGGAGTCTCGCATGCTTAAAAGAGCATCCAGGGGGGCCATGCAATATGGCAACATCTACATTTAGGTCCCTTAGTGTGTATAATGCGGCAACTATCGAACTAGGTCTGGGGTGTATTATAGATATGTCATTCGCAGCCATGCTATTCTCCATGGTGTTAAATCAATGTTATGATATTTGCTTCAAGAAGTATGATTTTTTACACTTAATCAAACGTCACTTTTGCATATACTACAGCCTTCTGCTATAAAAGGGCTATTTTATGTACAGGCCCCATCTTTTCAGCGGAAGCACTTCACACACAGAGCAATAATAACTTTATCATCGATCTTTATCCTGGCAAGTTCCATTGCAAGTGCCTTTCCCATATCAAAGCTCTCTGCATAGCGTATATTTTCAGTTGCCATGCTTTTCATCCTTTCACCCACCAGTATCACTTCACCCATGTCTTGCAGCCTGTTTCTGAGCAGATCGGCAACATCCTCCGGCGGCAGTCCTTCGCATACCTGTGCTGTCTCTTCGCCAAGCACCATGATCACCTTTTGCTTTCTTTTCATGCACAGGTTCAGAGCCTTTTCTACTGAAACGATATCCATGCCAGAATTGGAGTTATCAAGGATGCTTATGTCCTCTTGTATCATTTCCTGCATTCTGCCCTGCAAACCCCTGAAATTCTGTAGAACTTCTTTTACAGTTTCCCATGGAATGCCCATCTCAAAGGAAGTGACGCTGGATGCAGCAAAAGCCGTCATGTATGATCTTGCATCATATCCAGCTGCGAGGCTGATCCCAATTTCCTCTCCTGTATATGCAATGGATAAACTATTACCGTGCATGCTGATCCTATAGTCAGTATCCGAAGTTAGACCTTCATTTTTGTCCAGGGTACTGAAAGTTCTGATACGTTTCGACATAATTGCTTGTTCGAGTTGCTGCAATTCTCCCCTGCAGCTATCATTGAGCACAAGGAGCGCATCTTCGGGGTAACTGATGAGTGACCTGATCTTTGCCTCGCTTGCCATGGATGTTTTACCTGCGATCATGTAATCCATATCAAGTGTTGTGATGATACCAACACTTCCAAATCCTGTAACTCCAAGAGATATCTCGAAGATGTAAGCTTCTATCTTTCTTTCCAGTGATCCTGCAATGTCCACTGCCTGTAAAATGCTCCCAGGGGCAATGCTCAGTCCTCTGTGTAGCAGTCGGCATATACCGTCTTCCCATAATTCCAGTCCTCTGGAAGTGTGCAGCACAACAGTAAGCTTCCTTGAGATCATATCGGCAAGCAGAGAAGCAGTACTGGTCTTTGCCTTGGTGCCTGTGACCTCGATCATGAGTGAATGGTGATCAATATATTTTATTGTCAGGATCTCTCCAACAGCTCTGTGATGAGATATTACGGGGACATGCTTTTCTTCAGCCTGCTGAAGCATAATGTGGTCGGGATAAAGGTGAACAGGGCTAATTATAAGATCCATTTCCTCAATAGGGCAGCTCTTTTCTGACACCCATATACCATCTATCTCCATAGCGTTACATTGTTCGGGGGAGAGTGTTCCATAAACATCCACTCCTGTTACATTCAACCCCAGCTCTTTGAGCTTGCGGGCGATGACAATGCCTCCATGTGTCATATCGAGGACAGCTACATTCTTGACAGAGGGGTCGCAAAGGTAACGGTACATAACCGGAAAAAGAACTTAACCATAGATAAGTGCAACGATGCCTTAGAAAACGGAAAGAAAAGGTAGGCTGGTCATTACCAGCCAGGTACAAATTAAAAATGTGTATGTAAGTTGTTAACTTTCATCGTCAGCTTCATCATTCTTGTAACTGTCACTTCCCATCATTGCAGCAGCAATGGAATCGATGCCGTCCATCCACTCCGCTACTAATCCGTATGGGATGTCTTCAATTATATCATCCGGTAACTTACGACCGTTAATGATCAATGCACCTATCTGTGCCACCTTGTCCAGTGATATCTCTATACTGTCTGATGCCTCTGCTTCCAATGCCTGTTTCAGCAGAGTAGGTATTCTTGCTTTCTTGTTATAGTCCTGTCCGATGTAGCATTCAAAGGCAGCAAAGGTTCCGATAAGTGAGGTCTGCATTGAAGATATCATCATGTCAATGTCATCGGATATATGTTCAATTTCTGCAAGAGCGATATCCTTTATCTGAGAGATGAAATGGAACGCAGATTCCGCGGAGATGAGGTTCTTATCGAACTTGGCTACCACTTTCAGGCATGCAAGGATGATGTCATCTTCCATGTTTATGAAAACTGCACTGTCCTTTTCCTGCGGTTCATCCGATTCCTTGAACTCAAAACCGCTTTCTTTGACCTGGTTTATCCAGTTGTTCCACCGTTCAATGGTATAAAAATCATGGGAAAGGATCTCTGTTTCCGTATCAGACATCAAACACCTCTTTTAGGTTACGCTATGTTCTTAGCATTCTGTTAGTAGTATAAAAGACATTCGCATAATGTCAGTCTAATTCTCACAACTGTAATTCTACCTTCTTCAGGGGAGAAGCACATATCTCTACATCTTCAATATTATCCAGAATATCAGTTATAGTACACTTGTCTCCGATGCGCAGTCCTTCCGGGAAGAACAGGTCGTACATATCATCTGGAACATCTCTGCATTTTGGAGGCTCATAGCTGATCTTTGCTCCTTTGATGGCTTTCCTAGAATCCAAAATCGCCACAACCGGAGATTTCACTACCTCCACTGCAATAACTCCCCCATCGTGAAGGAAACATTCATGTACAGAAGGGGTTTTTATTCCGACAACTCTATACCGGCGCCCCTTTTCAAGGTTTAAGCATGTGTTCTTGAGCTTACATCTATTACACTCGTTAGACTCCCCTTCGAATATGAACTCCATGCCTTCTTTAGCAAGACGGGATCCAATAAGGGTTATTGTAGTATCTACCTCGACCATATCATCACACACCTGGATCTGAATCATTCTATTACTTTAGTAATCTTTGCCACTCTCTCGGCAGCTTCAGGGGTAAGGCCTGAACCGAGTATCGTATATCTTTCCGGACGGATTGTATGTGCTAGAAGCAGAGCCTCCAATATATATCTATCTTCAATGCCCAGCTCTGCAGCAGTAGTGGGAGCATGCAGTTTTTTCAATCCGTTCCTGATGCGTTCCCAGTCGCCTCCGTGCAGGTACATCATCATGATAGTTCCCACACCACATTGTTCACCATGCAGCGCAGGTTTTGGGGCCACCATATCAAGAGCATGGCTGAACATGTGCTCAGACCCTGATGCAGGGCGTGAAGAACCCGCAATGCTCATGGCAACGCCACTTGAAACCAGTGCCTTTACCACTATCCTCACTGAACTCTCAAGCTCCGGTTTTATGGAATCTACGGAATCAAGCACTATTTTTGCGGTCATCCGGGATAGGGCGGCAGCATATTCGCTGAATGGCTCGTTCCTCAGTCTGTAAGCCAGCTCCCAGTCGCTCACCGCAGTGTAATTTGAGATGATGTCTGCGCAGCCGGCTGCCAGAAGCCTGTAGGGGGCATTTGCTATGATCTCCGTATCTGCAATGACTGCCATAGGAGCATTTGCTTCTACGGAAGTGGCCCTTTTTCCATCATGTATGGAAGCCCTCGAAGAAACAATACCGTCATGTGAAGCTGCTGTCGGGACACTGATGAACGATAGATCAAGTTCTGTAGCTGCCAGTTTAGCCACGTCTATGGACTTACCGCTGCCAACGCCCAACAGGTAATTGGAATTATTATAAAGGGCAACTTCTTTAACTCGTTCAACTTCCTCTGTTGTAGCTGATTTAACAGTTATCACGCTTGGATCGAGAGCTGCGTCTGCAAGGATATCATATACGATATTTCCGGCTATATTCTGGGTATGCTTTCCTGTTACTATCAGGGGATTGTTGCCCAGCTTAAGGTCACCACAGACACTTTTTACCTCTCTGATGACTCCGTGTCCTATTACTATATCTCTGGGTAATTGCATCCATTTGGAATTCTCTTCTCTGGGTGGGATCACTTGAATACCTGCAATAATTTTGTAAGGTAGTTATTTAATTGAATTATTGAATTATATACTGAATGTAGTTAGGATTTCCTAATGATAGAAGTTATTAAACATTAATTCTATTAAGGATATTCCTGTAGGTTCGCATAAACATTTGAGGTTCAATGACTTCGTATATAGATAAGGTTTCAGGATTTATAAACACATATTATATAGACCCTATTCTGCAAGATGAAGGTTACAATATAATTAACACCCTTACATGGGCCATCATACTTGGACTATGTATATTTGCAGTTGTGAAACTACTTAAAAAACTGGACATACAGGTAGATAACAGGTTCATAGCTGCAATAGTTCCTTTTGTGCTTGCCGGGTCTTCCATGCGGGTACTTGAAGATGCAGGTGCCATACAACAACCTTTCAGCTTGCTCCTGATAACCCCTATCATATATTTTGTTGTATTCTTTATTACACTTGTTTGTCTTTTAACAGCTAAAATGCTCAGCAAAAAATGGAACGGGAACAGCATGGAAACCATCTTCGCTTCCATGGGCACTCTCTGGTTCGTGTTCAACATATTTTTGCTCCTTAGCATCCAAAAAATAGCTCTTCCTATGGTAATACTCTATATCCTCGGATTAGGAACGTTGATCACAGCCATTGTCTATATTACAGCAAAAAAGACAGGTTTTGATATACTTGCGGACCGATTGAACATATCCATACTTGGGGCCCATATGCTTGATGCTTCCTCCACTTTCATAGGAGTGGATATGCTGGGATACTATGAAAAGCACGTACTGCCTTCCTATCTCATTGATCTTACGGGAACAGCATTTGTGATGTATCCTTTGAAGCTGGCTATATTTATCCCTGTCTTGTACATAATAGATACTAACT
The DNA here is from genome assembly GCA_020854785.1 of Methanomethylovorans sp. Classification (GTDB taxonomy): domain Archaea; phylum Halobacteriota; class Methanosarcinia; order Methanosarcinales; family Methanosarcinaceae; genus Methanomethylovorans. The sequence goes on along the minus strand of JAHFZE010000060.1, from coordinate 10,979 downwards.
TTAATGAAGGCGAGGAGTCCCGCAATCTTCGGACCTTTGTAAAAATGGTTATCCTTGTACTCGGTCTCTCTCCTGCATGCAGGAATACTATACGTATGTTCTTCGGGGTATGATCAAAATGAATAATGTCAGAAACAAAGAAGAAGCACTGCAATACATAAGGAGCATTCGCAGAGAGACGGCATTCATGTTCCTATTGTTCGTAATATCGGCAGTTATAGGATATATAACTGCCATTATGTACCCTGACAGGGTTGTAAGATCTTTGGAGGAGCTTGAAGGACTGGTGGACCTATTAAAAAACCTGTCCTTGCTCCAAATAATGTTACTGATCTTCCTTAACAATGCCCTTAAGAGCCTGCTAATATTGGTATTAGGACTCGGGCTTGGTATAGTGCCATTTTTTTTCATTGCTTACAATGGATATTTTCTGGGTATTTTCAGCCACAAGATCCTGATGGAACAAGGCCCTCTTTATTTAGTGGCTGGTCTTTTGCCTCATGGTATCATTGAGATACCTATGGTAGTGGTCTCTGCAGGCATAGGTTTGAGGTTGGGATTAAAAGGACTCGCTTCTCTTAGGGGAGAATCGGTCAATTTAAAGGAAGAAATGATCACAGGTATCAAGTTCTTTTTCTTCTGGATCATGCCATTGCTTTTCATAGCAGCTGCAGTGGAAACTTTTATTACTTCAGTTATTATCGGCCTGTTGAGCCAGTCATGAGGAACGATTGAAAGAGAGTGACACAAAACCTATATAGTTCATTGATATGTGTGAAGACAAGAGAGGGTATAAGATGATAGACAGAAAAGAGATCATAGGTATAGTTCAAGATTATGATCCCGAAAAGATCAAGATCGGAGCAGTTGCTTCTCACTCCGCATTAGATGTATTTGATGGTGCTGTGGAAGAAGATTTCCGCACCTTTGCCATATGCCAGCAGGGAAGGGAGAGAACCTATTCTCATTATTTTAAAGCCCAAAGGGATGCATACGGGAAGATAAAGCGTGGCATTGTGGACGAGTCAATGATGCTGAAGAAGTTCAATGAGGTACTGCTTCCTGAAAAGCAGCAGATGCTGCGTGATCAGAACGTTCTTTTCATTCCTAACAGGTCATTTACTTCATACTGTGGGATAGATGAGGTAGAGAATGACTTTGCTGTACCCATCGTAGGCAGCAGGAATATGCTCAGAAGTGAAGAAAGAGGTATAGATCGTGATTACTATTGGCTGTTGGAGAAGGCGGGTCTTCCTTATCCGGAAAGGATCAATGATCCCCGGGACATCGAGGAGCTCTCAATAGTGAAACTTCCGCATGCTGTCAAGAAGCTTGAGAGAGGTTTCTTCACGGCTGCGACCTATGAAGAATATCTGAAGAAATCAGAAGCATTGCTCAAGCAAGGCGTGATCACACGGGAAGCTCTGGATAATGCAAGGATCGAAAGATATATTATCGGTCCGGTGTTCAATTTCGATATGTTCTATTCTCCTATTGAGGAAGAAATGAGCAAGCTGGAGATCCTTGGCATAGACTGGCGCTTTGAGACCAGTCTGGACGGTCATGTCCGTCTGCCTGCACCTCAGCAGATAACTCTGGCCGAACACCAGCTGACCCCTGAATACACTGTATGCGGACATAATTCCTCCACATTGCGGGAATCCCTTCTGGAGGATGTGTTCATACTGGCCGAGAAATATATTGATGCGGCAAGCAAGTATTATGATCCGGGTATTATAGGTCCGTTCTGCCTCCAGACATGCATCGATAAGGATCTTAACTTCTACATCTATGATGTCGCACCTAGGGTCGGTGGTGGAACAAACGTGCATATGTCAGTAGGTCATCCGTATGGTAACACTATCTGGAGAAAGAACATGAGTACTGGAAGACGCATAGCTTTTGAGATAAGAAGAGCTATTGAGATGGGAGAGTTGGGGCGCATAGTGACCTGAACTTCTGTTCATTTAGAAAAATGGTAGTGATCTATGTGAGCGAATTCCTGATGACCGGAAACAAATGTGTTTTTTAGAGACCATGGGATACGTTTTCACTCACATGATACATTTGTAGGAACAATTGTTTATTTCTTGGAGTTTAACTGTATTACTACAATAAGTAGATTTAACATGTAGACATTACTAAAACGTTGAAATCATTTAAATACCAGTAACCAAATGATAACAACGGTTTGGAGCAAGATATCATCCGGTCATCTGACCGATTGCAAGCATTGCTACGTACTTTTATAATTATTTGCCCATTGGAGGGAAATCAGGAATTGAGTCAACCTTGCGTTAATATTGGCATGGTAGGTCATGTCGATCATGGAAAAACCACTTTAGTGAGCGCACTCTCAGGTGTGTGGACAGATTCGCACAGTGAAGAGATGAAGCGTGGAATATCTATCAGGTTAGGGTATGCAGATACCACTATCAGAAAGTGCCCGAATTGCCCTGAGCCACAATGTTATACTGTATCGGAAACCTGTCCGGGATGTGGCGAGCCTTCAGAAGAACTACGTACTATCTCTTTTGTTGATGCTCCTGGTCATGAGACCCTGATGGCCACAATGCTTTCTGGGGCAGCTATTATGGATGGTGCCATTCTTGTGATAGCTGCTAATGAGGAATGTCCTCAGCCGCAAACAAAAGAACATCTTATGGCTTTGAACATTATTGGGATCAAGAATCTTTTAATTGTCCAGAACAAGATAGATCTGGTATCGAAAGACGAGGTCATAGATCATTATAAACAGATCAGGCGCTTTGTAAAAGGGACGGTAGCAGAGAACGCTCCGATCATCCCCGTATCTGCTCAGCAGAACATAAATATTGATGCTCTCCTCCAGGCAATGGAAGAGCACATCCCAACCCCCGAATATAAGATAGACAGACCGGCACAGATGCTTATCGCCCGTTCCTTTGACATCAACAAGCCAGGCACTCCCATTGATAAGATAAGAGGCGGTGTTATTGGCGGAACTCTTACAGAAGGCGTTCTGGTCAACGGTGAAGATCTGGAGATCAGGCCAGGTTATAAGCTGGAAAGTGAAGGGACTACCAGATGGATCCCGATAATAACCAAGATATCAATGATCTTTGCAGGTAAGGAAGCCGTAGATAAAGCCACTCCAGGGGGGCTGCTTGCTGTTGGGACCACACTGGACCCTGCGATAACTAAGAGTGATTCTCTTGTGGGGCAGGTAGCAGGCAAACCCGGTACTTTACCACCAACTCGGGATGTGTTCACCCTTGAGCTAAACCTGCTTGAACGGGTAGTAGGCGTGATCGATGAAGCAGAGATAGGTTCTATCAGGACCAGTGAACCCCTTATGCTCAATGTGGGCACAGCCACTACTGTGGGTGTGGTCACCAGTGCAAGGAAGAACATTGCCGAAGTAAAGCTCAAGAGGCCGGTATGTGCAAGTGCCGGTTCAATGGTAGCGATCAGCAGAAGGATAGGCTCAAGGTGGCGCCTGATAGGTGTGGGAGTCATAAGGTCTTGAAGGTGATAATTGATACGAATGCTCTTATGATACCTGTGCAATTCAATGTAGACATATTCAGTGAATTGCATAGGCTGGGTTTTGATCATTTTATTGTTCCACTGGCCGTGATAAATGAGCTGGAAAGGCTCGTTACGACAGCAAGGGGTCAGGACCGGATAGCTGCAAAGGTCGGTAGGTCTCTGACACAAAGGTGTGAGCTTGTTCCCCTAGAAGGGCACGCAGATGATATTATCGTGTCCCTTGCACAAGTTACTGGGGCTGCTGTCTTGACAAATGATATCGGGCTTAAGAAACGGCTGTTGGAGATGGGCATAAGGGTAATATCTCTCAGACAAAGGACTCGTCTGGAATTATTGTCATGAACAAGAGTAAAAATTATAACATATAAATAGGTTTATAGCAGGATAACTGGGCTTTTGGAGATGATCGCATGTACAAGAAAATGAAACTTTCTGATACCATCCGGGTAGCTCCTGATCTCTTGGGTGGGGATGTTCAGGTCAATGTTAAGAATGCACTGAGGGAGAAGCTTGAAGGCAGGCTTGATAAGCAGATAGGTGCTATCGTTGCTATCACGGATATTGAAAAAGTAGGTGAGGGGCATATCCTTGTGGGGGATGGTGCAGTCTATTATGATGTAGACTTTGAAGCTATCGTGTTCTCACCCATGATACAGGAAGTAGTTGAAGGAGAGGTTGTTGAGACCGTGGATTTCGGAGCATTTGTCAGTATAGGTGCTATGGACGGTCTTTTACATGTAAGTCAGATCACGGATGATTTCATGTCCTATGATGGGAAGAATGGTCGGCTTGTGAGTAAAACCGGAACCCGTTCCCTTGGTGAGGGTGATAGGGTGAGGACAAGGATAGTTGCCCTCAGCATCAATGAACGGGAGCCAAGAGAAAGTAAGATAGGTCTAACTATGAGACAGAATGCTCTGGGAAAACTGGAGTGGCTTGAAGAGGAAAGGATAGCTAAATCCAATGCTCAGGAAGAGGTTTGAACATGGCCGAGCAGGTTTGTAGGGAGTGCCATAGGATAGTTACAGGTCAGACGTGCCTGGTATGTAGTTCCAGCAACCTTAGCAGTGATTGGAGTGGCATGGTAATTATCGTGGACCCAGAACTTTCAGAGATAGCCCAGAAAATGGAGATCAAAGTAGCTGACCGATATGCACTGAAGGTGCGGTAATTGGTGAAAACGATACGCCTGCCGGAAGAACTGCGTCCTTTGTTGAGGAAGACATTTGGTGTCCTTTACACGGGTACTGGAGATGACACTATTCAGAAGCTTTCCAAAGACCTGGGCAGTCCCACAAAACTTATATCGGTGGGTGATGTTACTACATTCCACTTGCTCAATTCAAATATCATTCCGGACATCCTTGTAGTTGATGACCGGACAAAGCGTGGGCCTGCGTCAGCCCGCGTAGTAGTGGGCACAAAGCATACAGGGTTCAGTGAAATATTCGTGGATAATCCTCCCGGGGTCATAACCGAGGATCTGATCAATGTGGTCCATGACGCCATTAGATCAAAGGACCATGTGAGAATATTCGTGCGCGGCGAAGAGGACCTTGCAGCGTTGCCCGCAATACTGCTTGCACCTGAGGGTTCGGTTGTACTGTACGGGCAGCCGGATGAAGGTGTTGTGCTTGTCAATATCACAAGATCCAAAAAGGAAGAGATCCTTGACCTGCTGGACAAGATGATACATGGGCAGGAAGACAGGAACAATTTGATAGATATTCGGAGGAAATTCGATGGATGTTAAAATCATTGAGGATAAAAAAAATGTACTTCTTAACAGGCGTGAGCTTAACTTCGAGGTAACTTTTGAAGGCTCTACTCCTGCAAGGATGGATGTAAAGAACAAGATGGCAGCATTACTGAACGTGCCACTGGAACTTGTCGTTATTCAGAGGATGAAGAACGATTTCGGAAGGCAGAAGCTTAATGGCTATGCAAAGATATATGAAGACGCTGCCCGCATGAAGAAGATAGAAGAGGCACATATTCTCGAAAGGAATAAGTTGCCCGAGACACCAGAGGAAAATGCGGAAGTTGCAGAAACAGCGGAAGAATAAGCAGGTGTAACAATGGCAGTAAAAGATTACTATAAGGTCAGCGGTGACAAGCTGGAAAGGACACACCAGGCATGTCCCAGGTGCGGTGAAGGCGTATTCCTTGCTGAACACAAGGACAGACGCACCTGCGGCAAATGCGGTTACACCGAGTTCAAGAAATAAGTTTGATTTTTCCTTTTTTTTCAATTTTTAGTATTATCTGCTTGATATGCTTTTAGGCTGAGCTCATCAGCTGAAAGTAATTTACATAAAAGTAATTTACATCATTTTTGTGGTCACATCCATTTATCAGATCTCGTTAGAACCCACCGAATTCTACAAAAGATGACTCTCATCAAAATATTGCTTTTGTCTTTTTTCGAAACCACTTCTTTTATCTTATTCTGGAAAAAACTCATGGCACACATACAAGCTTTCCTTAATATATTTATTATGTATTCCTAGATGCCGAAAAATATAAGAAGGCTTAAGTAGTGCCAGTTATTATCTAAAAAGAAAACGTATATATTGTTTAAATATGCATGTGAAAATAGATATTGAATATACATCAATTATCACTTTTCATATCTCTGGTTATAAACACTGTAAGTTGCTTTAAACAAAAGATAGCTAATTAAAGCACACAACTTATATAAGAAAAAAGGAAACGGATAGGAGAGAAATGAATTCTGTTTATGCTATAGTCGTTGGTATCCTGTTAGGGATAATGATATTTGCCCTGAAGACAGGTGTTGGATGTGGCTTTTCCAACATCAGTAAAAAAGAGACTTTGATCATAGCTGCAAGTTACTTTGTGATTTCCGTAATACTTGGCGGCCTTATAGGACTGGTGGACCAGTCAAATCTGGATGTGATAACCAGCATGGGGATGACCCTGCATGTAGTAGTGGCCTTGCTCCTTATAGGAGCCGGCATCTACACTCAGAAGAAGTGGTCATGCGGACATGACGTTTCCAGGCACACTTTCCTTTTTATCTCAGTGCCATGTCCTGTGTGCCTGACAGCTCTTTTTGTATCCAGCATGATACTTGCATCCACACTTGGATGGAACGGACTTAAAATTGGAGCATTGGTAGGCTTTGTCTTTTTCATTACAGTCATATCTTCCACCTGGATATTCCGGAAAATGCATCGTACACCTGAAGACCTTGGAGCGGTGATGATGTTCCTGGGTATATTCTACCTGCTTGGTTCCATGCTCGTACCAGCTTACATAAAGTCAAAACAGCTTAATATACCGCCAACAGGGGGAGAACTTGATATCATTCCCTTGCTTGTGCTTACCGGGCTAGTTATATGTGGATATGTTATCGGAAGCCGGAGAAGTGTATAACATGACTGTTACTTCCTCCGTATTTTCTATACTCTACACTTTCTCATCTTCTTTGCTGTACCCTGTGGTTATAATTCTGATACTCATGTCTTTGCTCTCTCTGATAATGATAGGAGAGTTTCTGTCCGAATATGCAAAAAGGAGCAGGGACACCAATAATCTGGAAATTGTATGTCTTGAGGTACAAAATAATATCAAACTATCGAATTTTGATTTTGCTGCAGAGGCTCTGAGAAAAATAAAACAGAACTTTATAGTAACATCTTTTGCACATGCTGCGGCCGGTCATCTGGAAAAGAATAGGGTCCCTGCAATTGAGTGGTTGTCCGAGGAATATGAGATCAAGATGGCAAAGAAACTTGAGCAGACACGTATCATATCAACTGTCGCGCCCATGCTTGGATTGATGGGCACCCTCATTCCTCTGGGACCTGCCCTTATTGGCTTATCTCAGGGTGACATCGTGCAGCTTGCCAATAATCTGATGATAGCCTTTGCAACTACAGTTGTAGGCCTTTTCGCAGGCAGTATCTCTTATGTGCTCACCCAGGTACGGAAGAGATGGTACTGGCAGGATATGGCAGATATCGATTACATCCTCGATAGCCTGGAGGCAAAGGAATGAAACAGAAACGTTTCAGGAGAACAGGGCTACTCTATGATGCCGATGAGGTCAACCCTCTAACCGGCGTTGCTAATCTTTTTGATATAGCCATGGTATTCTCCGTGGCCCTGCTGATCGCACTGGTCATGTCTTATCAGTTACCTGAACTGCTCAGCAACACCGATGATATAACCATTGTGAAGAATCCCGGGCAGGAGGATATGAAGATCATCATAAAAGAAAAGGGTCAGCCCATCGAAGTGATGAACCTTACCGACCAGATCGGTGGCGGTACAGGTGATGTGCTTGGCACTGCATACAAGCTGGCTGATGGAAGAGTGGTGTATGTGCCGGAAAGTGGGAACGGGACTACTACTTAATTTGTTCATATAGTGGAGTAAAACAAAAAATATCTAATAAGCAGGCACTTCGGTACCGCCGCCAAGCAATGTATCCGAAGTGCTCAGCACACGTTATCGGGGGATAACATGCAAAGAAACTATGTACTTACATTGGTATTAAGTGTATTGTTGTTGACATCCTTAACAACAGTGGTATCGGCAGACGAAACCAAAATAGATATAATGTATATTGCCTGGACTCCCAGCCCTGCTCTTGAAGCAGCAAGCCAGTCCATGGCATACAGTTCAGATGTAGTGTTCACTTATGTGCCATCTTTCAACACTACTACCTGGTCTGCTCCCAGCGATGAACTGCTCGCAGCAGCGAGTTCAGGGCTATTGATGGAGCAAGATGTTATTTTTACTGATATGTTGTCAAGTGCGGTCTTTGATCCCATGGGTCTGTCGTTCAAGGCTGCAAAGGACAATGGAACATCTTTTGTGGACATAAGATCCCTGGGGACGCCTGAATATTTTGACTACATATCCGACGGTTCTTCAACAGAGCTTATCGACACCTATTATAATAATATGGGTACCACGGGCGAAGATTTTAGAAATGCAGAGAACTTGCTGATATATCTTGCAACAGAATATAGCAATCTCTCTGAGATCATTGAAAGTGGTCAAGACTCCACTGATGATGGCTCTAATGACAACAGTTCAACTGGCGGTAGCTCAGTTGGAAGCGGAGATGTGAAGTTCCTCTTTATCTTGGGCACAGATGTTAATACTGCTACCCTTAATAATGCTGTGGCAGCATCAGATATATCCTCAGAACTAAGTACAACCGTTATTTCAAGGAGTGAAACATTGCCGCAGGATATTGACTTCTCCGGATATGCTATGATATTCATTGAATCCAGGGATGAAGCTGCTGTTACGAACTGGGTCCCCGGTATAAACGCTGCCAAAGCTAATGGCACAATGGTCATAGGTTATAATCTTTCCGAGAACATAACCCTGCCAAATGTTGACCTCTATTCTGGCAATTACACTGATATCGAAATATACTGGGTGCAGGGTGGAGAGACCAATATGGTCAACATGCTGAAGTTCATGGGCCAGCAGTTCTCAGGCGCCTTTGCAGGACAAACACTTGCTGAGCCAGAGGTCCTACAAGAGAAAGTTAATATCACTTACATCATCAATTCGGATTCCAGTGTATATTATCTGAAGCAGGTGCTTGCTGAAAGAGCAGTTATCACAGATATTTTCAATGTCAATGTCATGACAGGCGGGGAGGCCATAAACAGTTCAATTGATATTACCAATGAAGATGTGATAATATTATACATGGTGGGAGCCAACGAACTTCCTGTAATAAAGGATGACCTGCTTGCTGCAAAGAACAACGGAGCTCAGATCGGAATGTTCGGTATGCTGGCTGATGTGTATGGAATAGCAACAATTGACATGGGAAATCCTCCATACTCTGCAATGACCGATTACCTATACTATGATGGATATAACAATATGGAGAGCTGGGTCCGTTGCATTGGAGCTACCCTTGAGAACATCTATATTGAATACTCTTCTCCAGAGGCGCCTATCATCCCTGATGATGGGATATATCATCCGGATGCGTTCCCAAGGACCTTTGTCAACAGTACTGAATATCTCGATTGGTATGCCGATAACGGTTACAATGCGTCGGCTCCTACAATTGGAATAATCGGTAATAGACTGGGTAAGACATCCATTGAATACAATTCAGAGGATGCCATTATCAGAGAGCTTGAATCAAAAGGATGCAATGTCATCTACACTACTTATGCCGTATGTGAGAATGATGTTGATTACTTCACGATGAATGGGGATGTGCTTGTTGATTCCATTATTTCACTGAAAGGTTTTTATCTTAACTATAATGACCATGAAAAAGGTATGGAGTATTTGCAAAAGTACAATGTACCTGTAATCAAAGGAATACAGGATTATTACCAGACGCCTGAAGAGTTCAATAAAAGTGTGCTGGGATTAAGCAGCACATCCATCCCATATCAGGTCACACAGCCTGAAATAGACGGGCTTACTGATTACATATGGGTTGCAGGAAGGGTGCAGGATGAAGCAACAGAACAGTATTACTATGAACCTCTTGAATGTCAGGTCGAATGGATATGTGACAGGGCAATTGCATGGGCGGAACTTGGTAGAGCAGCAAATGCTGACAAGAAGGTCACCATCCTTTATTATAACCACGAGGGTGGAAAGAACAATATTGGAGCCAGTTACCTGGACATAGGCTCAAGTTTCACCCTGCTTCTGGAAGACATGCATGCTGCAGGCTATAACATAGGCAATGGTACAATTCCAAACGGTAGTGAGTTCATCGATCTGTTCATTGAAAGCAGGAATGTCGGCACATGGGCGCCCGGAGAGCTTGAGAAAGTAGTACAGTCCGGATACGTGACCCTTCTCCCTGTGGAGGAATATCTTGAATGGTACGATACGTTGCCGGCTAGTGTGCGCACAGAGGTAGAGGACACATGGGGAAAAGCGCCCGGTGAGGTCATGACCTATGAGGATAGAAGTGGGAAGTTCTTTGTAATACCGACCATCCAGCTTGGAAATGTCAATTTCATACCCCAGCCAACAAGAGCAGGACAGTCTGATGAGTCTCTTATATACCACAATTCCTCAATACCTCCAACACACCAATATCTTGCGACATATTTCTGGATCAACGACATATACGATGCAGATGCCATGATCCACTTCGGTACCCACGGCACACAGGAATGGCTCCCAGGAAATGAAGTCGGTCTGTGGAGATATGACTATCCGTCTATCATGGTGGCTGAGACACCCGTCATCTACCCCTACATTATGGATAACGTGGGGGAAGGCACCCAGGCCAAGCGCCGTGGTAATGCCGTTATAATAGACCATCTTACACCACCTATAATAGAAGCTGGCCTTTATGGTGATCTTGCCACGATGCACGAGAAGATCCATAACTATCAGGATGCGAAGGATGATCATGAAACTGCAATGATGGCTCTTTACCGTAACAGTACGATACAACTTTACGGTAACCT
>JAHFZE010000103.1 GCA_020854785.1 Methanomethylovorans sp. | reverse complement strand
GATGAGATAGTTGTCCAGCATGCTGCGAGGAAGATTACAGATCTTTCCCTGGAATATGAAAAACCGGTCACTCTTGGGATCGCCGGTCCCGGGATGTCAAGACTTGAGGCCCACGAACGTGTGGACTATGCTAAGCGTGCAGTAGAGGCAGCAGTCAAATTAGTACGGCGCCTCTGAATAAAATTATTTGAGGGATGCCTATGGTTTCCACAAGACTTCCAAGGATGCAGGAATCTGCTACTATCAAAGCTGCCAACAGGGCCAGCGAGATGCTGAAACAGGGAATTGATGTCATCAATTTTAATCTTGGAGAGCCGGATTTCGACACTCCCAAACATATATGCGATGCTGCTGCCGATGCTATGTACAGGGGGGAAACTCATTATACTCCAGCAGCAGGTATCCCTGAACTGAGGGAAGCCATAGCCGAGAAGCTAAGAGTTGAGAATGGGCTTGAGGTAAAAGCATCGAGTGTGCTTGTCACTCCCGGAGCAAAACAGGCCATATTCTCCATCATGATGTCGGTTCTTGGGGATAGGGAAGAAGCCATCCTTTTTGACCCTGCGTGGGTCTCATATGAAGCATGCATCCAGTTCGCAGGAGCAGAACCTGTATGGGTGCCCACAGATCCGGAGAAGGGTTTTGAACCATACGATATCGGAGAATATATAACCGATAGGACAAGGATGATCGTAGTTAACAGCCCCTGTAATCCCACTGGCGGGGTATATGATAAAACGACGCTCAGATCTATTGCCGATCATGCTATTGACCACGATCTGCTTGTGCTTTCTGATGAGATATATGAAAAGATAATCTACGAAAAGGAACATATAAGTATAGGGGCTATGGATGGGATGCAAGACCGCACTATTACTGTTAATGGTTTTTCCAAGGCTTACGCAATGACCGGCTGGAGACTTGGTTATGTATCTGCGGTGCCGGATATTTTTAAAGGCCTTCTGAAGATCCAGTCTAATTCAGTAAGTAGCGCCACAACCTTTGTTCAATTTGGAGGAGTGGCTGCATTAGAGGGAACCCAGAAGCCTGTGTATGATATGGTAAAGGAGTTCCATGCTAGAAGGGACATCCTTGTTGATGGCTTGAATTCAATTGGTCTTCGATGTCATAAACCAGATGGTGCTTTTTACGTGTTTGCCGATGTAAGCGAATTCGGGGACGGGGATCAGGTAACGGACCAGCTTCTCAACGAGGCACATGTTTCAGTTACCCAGGGTTCGTCTTTCGGAAACAGCGGAAAGCAGTTCATAAGGCTTTCCTATGCCACATCTCAGCAACGCATCCATGAAGGACTGGAACGCATTGATGATGTTCTCAGCTGATCTTCAGCGGCATCTTTCTATTATTTTTTTAACGATCTTTGCACTGCTGCACAGGGCGCACTGTTCAGATTTACCTATTCTTACAACACTAGCGAAGGATCCTCTTTTTTGCAGCTCGTCCTTAAGCTCTTTTTCATTGAAGTGCTGATCATATCCTAAAGCGATAATATCGGGTTTTATTTCCATAATAGGCGCGAAAATATCTTCATCGCTTCCAAGTATTGCTTTATCCACCATTTTGAGGGCATTGATCATCTCCACTCTCTGGTCTTCAGGTATCACTGGTTTGGGCTTATGCCTGATCATGGAATCCCTTGCAACGATAACATATAGCTCATCCCCCAATGCCCTGCATTCTTTCAGGTATGTCAGATGCCCTGGATGCAACAGATCAAAAGTCCCGGTTGCTAAGACCCTTATCAATCATATCACCTGGAATAGTATGAGGTAGAAGCATACTACCTTTAATAATCTTATGCAGCAATGAAAATGCTTTTCATATACATTTTTATATAAGGTTTCAGAAAAACTCTAAAATATTATTTGCTAATCAAAAAGATTAAGAAGTAGAAGTGGAATAAAAGCATGAACCTTTGTTCTAACTGCTACAGATAGAAAGGAGCAAAAGATGCATCCATCTGAACCTGATACCGGAAATGCAGATTCACCGGCTTGCCACGTGGAAGGTGAAAAATCAAAAGGTAAGGCAAGCAGTGAATATACTGATCTTCAAGTATGTGGTTACCTTTCGGATTTGGATCTACTGATGGACCTTAGTGTTTTAACAGCTGAAAAGAACGATGTAGCCCAAAAGACGGTCACAGGGATACTGCATCAGTTGCCAGTAGCTCTAATGATTATAGAAAATAATGGAAAGATACGTTACGTAGATCAAAAGTCATAAATGTTCTGGGATATTCCCTGGATGACATACCAACTACAGAAGAATAGTTCAAAGTGGCATTTCCTCAGAAAGAGCCATCTTGTGGAGCAGTAGTGCAATGGCATGATCTGCTGGACAAGATGTTCTCATCCCACAGAGAAAAAAAGATATCGAACTCCAGATCCAGTGCAAAGATATGGACCTGAAGTATTTTCTTTTAAGTTTTACTGATCTTGCTCATATGAGCATCATCACACTGCAGGATATAAGTTCTCCAAAAGATCTGGAGAAAAAGCTAAAGTACAGGGAAAAACAGCAAGCTGCTGTTGTCAGTATAGGAACTCAGGCCTTATGTGCTAATGAGATAGATGACCTTATGCAATTCGCTGTAGATAAAGTCGCATCTACTCTTGGTGTTGAGTTCTGTTCCGTCTTGGAAAAAATACCCCAGGGAGAATTCTTGTTGCGTTGGGGTACAGGCTGGAATGATTGGTTTATTGCGTCGGCTATGGTCCCAGACGAACCGTACGCTCACGCTGGTTACACCTCACGCAAAAGAGAACCTGTGATAATAAATGATCTATTAAAAGAGACTCGTTTTAAAGGTCACTCGCTGTTGCATGCCCATGATATTATCTCTGGTATCGCTATGATCATAGGGAACTCTAAAAGGGTTTTCGGTCTGTTGGTTGTATACTCCAGGAACATCAGGGATTTTACGGAAGATACTTTATTCCTGCAGGAGATCACTAACATCCTCATAGAAACCGTTGAAATGCATATGACAATAGGCCGATTGCAACTTTTCCGAGAACTTATAAACCGATCAAATGATCTTGTCCTTATAATAGACGGTCTGACAGGCAACATAAAATATGTAAACGAAAAGGTTGTTTCTTATTTAGGTCCAGATGGATATGCCCGATTACAGGAAGCTCCTCAACTTAGCAGTTTAATACAAAGTGTCTGTCATGATCAGATCCTCAAACAACTGCATACATCGAATTTCTGCACTATAGAGGACGTGTTCATAAGTCATGATAATGTGATCCACTATCTAGAAATTAACTTCACTCTTCTGGAAGATAATGAAAGAAAGTATATTCTTGGCATAGCGCGTGATATCACCAGAAAGAGAACTACAGAGATCGCACTCAAGAATTATGCACAGAAGCTCCAGGATTCAAATACAATGAAAGATATGTTCACTGACATTATAAGCCATGATCTTCTGAATCCCGTCAGCAATATAAAAGGGTTCACTGAACTTCTACTGGAAAATGAAACCGATAAAAAAAAGATCAGGATGCTTTCATGCATAGCCAGCAACAATGAAAAGCTCATCAACATCATGGAAACGACTTCTATATTCTCCAGGCTTGATTCAGTGGGCAGTCTTGAGTTCAATGACATAGACTTATTGCCTTTATGTAGGAACAGTATCGAGATGTTCCAGCACCAGATCTTGCAAAAAGGATTGGATGTAGTTCTGGAGATAGAGGGACCCTGTGTTGCAAAGGCTCATCCTGTTATACAACATGCTTTCTCTAACCTCATTTCAAATGCCGTCAAGTACAGTTCAAATGGTGACAGGATCATTGTTGACATTGAGGAAAAAAAGGACGTGTGGAAGGTGATTGTCACTGATTTTGGAGAAGGCATACCGGATCCCAAGAAACCTGTTATCTTTGATCGCTTTAGCAGGGCTACCAGTGGGAATACTATAGGTAAAGGATTAGGTTTGTCCATTGTAAAGAGGATAATAGAATTACACTCAGGGAATGTAGGGGTCAGTGATAATCCTCTTGGAAAAGGGAGTATCTTCTGGTTCACTGTTCAGAAGGTTATTGAACGGCCAGTTTTTAATTGATACTTTGATGATATCTCCCCCTATTCACGACGTGTAGATCAACAAAAGAATTTGATGATCACGGCAAATAATGTACATTAATGCATAATCCATCTTAATATTAATTACCGTATGTAATATATAGTTGTTCTAACTAATTATGTCCGAATTGCAAAGGTAGTTAGCATGGTCAACAAATCTATCAGTGAGATCAATGGCAGGATCAAGGATGGAAGCGTCAATGTAGTTACTGCTGAAGAAATGGTTGGGATCGTGGCAGAGCTTGGCGTAGAAGGAGCAGCAAAGGAAGTAGATGTAGTGACAACAGGTACTTTTGGTGCCATGTGTTCCTCGGGTGTTTTTCTTAACTTTGGTCATTCAGAACCTCCGATCAAGATGCAGAAAGTCTGGCTTAACGATGTTGAAGCATATACAGGGGTAGCTGCAGTGGATGCCTATATCGGAGCCACACAGGTATCAGATACATTGGGTATGGAATATGGTGGTGCACATGTAATAGAAGATCTCATAAGAGGCAATACAGTCGACTTACATGCTACCTCTGCGGGAACTGATTGTTACCCCAGGAAGATCCTTGATACAACACTCGATATCAATGACCTGAACCAGGCCATAATGATCAATCCCCGCAATGCATATCAAAAATATAATGCAGCCACTAATAGTACTTCTCAGAAACTATATACTTATATGGGGTCATTGATGCCTAATTTCGGTAATGTGACATATTCTGGTGCAGGTGTATTATCGCCTCTCTCCAATGACCCTGAATACAGGACCATTGGTACAGGGACTCGTATTTTCCTTGGAGGAGCACAGGGATATATAATAGGACAGGGTACACAGCATTCCTCAAAGAGCGGGTTTGGTACGCT
>JAHFZE010000184.1 GCA_020854785.1 Methanomethylovorans sp. | reverse complement strand
GGAAGCTTTTTCTTTCTTATTTCCCCTTCAACTTTAACATCATCTTCAATGGTCATACACACATCCAGCTTAAGTTCTTCCGGAGGTGTAACGCTTGGATCATCATAATAGGCAGACATCAAAATAGTATCTGGTCCCATCAATTGCTTCGGACCTGCCCAACCAAGAAGTTTAGTGAACAAGTTGTCAAAGACTTTGGTGTTTCCCAGATAGTTGCCGACAAATGAAACACATGCTACATTCCTTTCTTTTATCTCTTTAATTCCGGGCTCGTTCAAGATTTCCAAACCTATCACCTACTTTTTTATTAAACAATTTTTTGTACCACCTGCTATAAAAGCCCATAGTAAATTGAGTGAAAGTATTGAACTGTCCGTGAGATCGGATCTCAAAGATCTATACAGCGCATGTTCATGAACTTTGATGATAATGGAACATCAGCCATTGAAGAACAATGTTTAAGCTACAAAATAAAATCCAGATCAAAAATAGAACCTACCACAACCCATACACAGGACCGAAAATGAAGAATCCAACCAAACCGATGGTGTTGCTTGTCCCGTGAGCAAAGATCGCAGCCCAGAGGTTGTTATCGTAATGTATCTTTATCAGGCTGAAGAAGATCGCATCCAGGAAAGTGAGAATAACCCCTATTGTTCCCTGTTCCGTATGTGCAAGTCCGAACAATAAGGAAGAAATACCCACTGCAAGGATCACCCCGGTCCTTGTATCTCCGAACACATCCTGTATCCTTTTTTGGAGATAGCCTCTGTACACTATCTCCTCTCCAAATGCAGCTAAGGTCCATGTCAGCACCAGGAAGAACAACAACTGGTTGAAATTCCCCTTCAGATTCTCGAATGCGCTCAGGTCTTGCGTTGTTCCGGTCAAGTGGTTCAATACCGGCATGAATACGCTCAGATGCAAAAGGGTCCAGATGACCACTAATACTAAAATGGTCATCATCATATTAAGCCAGCAACTGTTCTTCCTGAAACCTAAGGTTTGCAGTTTTTCCTTGCGGATCAAAAAAGAGACCGCTATGATCCCCAGAATAATGATCGTCGGGATGAATAGGTCCAGCACGATTACTGTGCCGGCAATGAGTAATTCGACAATTGATATCAATTTCCAGACATTTTCCTCGTCCAATTTACCCATAAGATCAACCTGCTATCGTGCTTTGTAATATCCTAAAAGATATTTGAAAAACATTTTAATGCAGTATTAACCTGAATCGTCGTTTGAATATAGATTTTACTACATAGCTGGAAAATGCAAACTTTTTTCTCTCCATGAAACAAGACTGGAACAAAATAATTGTCCTATATATTGAAGGATAAGGCTATGGAACACATATCTTATCATGTGATCCCAATACCCATGGGAACTTCAAATGCCTACCTGGTATATGGCAGCGATAGCACTTTATTGATTGATGCCGGAAATAAGGGAAAGATCAGGTATCTGGAAGCAACCCTGAAGCATGAAGGGCTTGACATCTCTGATATCGACATCGTTATTCTGACCCATACCCATTACGACCACGTGGGATGCCTGGCCGGGATCAAGGAAAAGAGCGGGGCAAAGGTTCTTGTCCACAGAGACGAAGCGAATTTCTTAGTTGATGGCTGCACACCTTTTCCAAAAGGGATAATGTGGTTCTCTAAGATCATATATCAGATCGGGCATGGCTTCTTTTCCGGCAGGGCAAAATACCCGCCTGTAGTTCCTGATATCCTTGTTGATGGAGAATGTGGACTCCTGACATCAGTCCCTATCAGAATACTCCCTACTCCTGGACATACTTCTGGTTCTGTGTGCGTGATCATCAATGATGAATGTGCTATCGTAGGCGATACGCTATTTAGTGTAATTCCGGGCAGTGTCTGTCCACCTTTTGCAGATGATGGAACGGAATTGGTCAAAAGCTGGCAAAAACTCCTGCTCACAGGGTGCAGGATCTTTTATCCGGGACATGGAAAACCATTCTCACGTGAAAGATTAGAAGGATATTTAAGAAAAAAGGAACTGCATGGTCCTCTCAACTTCCCGGAGAGATCCAGCTCAAAAAAATAAATATATGTTACCTTTTTGCTGATGCAAATTACCTATTGTGTTCCGCTGATACCGATCATGAGAGGATTTCTACATCTACAAAAATGCTGAATAAGACCTATATCGTGATCAAAGCACATGGGCAAGGTCTTCCATTTATCTCCATTGGAGTACTCTTGAATACATGGAGGATGTACTTGACGCAGATGTTGATGGATTGGAACACATAGAAAAATAGATAGTCTGGAGATGCTTAATGCTGATCCTATTTACATACTGTAGTTGCTGATTTCCCTTTTTACAGGAGACCTACGTACCCACATTTTCTAATCCTTTTATTTTTTTATTCTGCCAGATGAACAAAGAGATCAGAGATATCATCGCCCCGGAGATAACAAACATCAAAGCTATTCCCCTGCCATCTCCCACTCCTATAACAGAACCAACTGTTCCAGCCAACAGACCATCTGCTTGTAAAAGCGGATTAAATATACGATCAGCTAAAAAACCTGCAACTGCAAAGGCTATGATCGAACCAAGATACGTGACCATGGAGATGATCGACCAGACACGCCCCTGTTTTCTGTTCTCGATATTTTTGCGTATCAGGACTTCAATAGAGGTATTAATGAACGGCAAGGTAGCAAAGAACATAAATCCTGCCAGGGTTATCAAAACGATATCTGTTGACAATCCGAGCCCCGCAAAGAATATACCTGACAGAAATAGCGATATTGATAATATAATTGCATGTTTGTGTTTGCTACCGAACAATCCGATGAACAGGCTTCCAAGAATTATGCCTGATGCACAGATGGATTGGGAGATCCCTACTATTTTCACTGTTGTCAGATTGAGAAGCATTGGAATAATAAGGGATTGAAGCAATCCGACAAAAAAAAGCACGAGCATTGTTGTGATGACCAGATGAACTACGCCTATGCTTTTTGAAAATTCCTGAATACCTTCTTTTAGGTCAGCCATAATGTTTTGTCCGGAGTGCTTTGTTGCTATGCTTCCTAAGATATTCCTGACCCAGATAACAATGGAACTGGAGATCAAAAGAGTGGTAATGTCGATCAAAAAGATGAATTTGATATCAATTACTGATAATAAGATACCGGCTAAAAAAGGTGAGATGAGATATTGAGCTGAACTTGCTAATTGCATCAATCCGCTTGCTTTGGCATATAAATTTTCAGGCAGAAGATCAGTGACCAAGGCTTTGTAGGCTGGTTCCTGAAAAGCTGAAAAGATAGAACTTATTGCAATCCCAAGGTAGATGTGCCAGAGTTGAATGTCGCCATCCAGCATCATAAGAAATATATAGAGAAGTCCTAAAGTTGCACCCAGATCACCGAAGACCATCATTAAGCGCCTGTCGTGACGGTCTGCCAATACGCCTCCGTAGGGTTTTAGCAACATGGGAGGTAAAAGAGCACAGATCAGTATAAAGACATAGCTTGAAGCTGTATTGGTTTGCTTGTATACATATACACCCAGAGAGAAAATAGTAAGACCGGTGCCTATAATTGAGATAAACTGCCCGACCCAGATGAAAAGGAATTTTGAATAAAGATCCTGAGATCTATCGGTCATTTTTTAACCTCTTATTTAAGATGTTCCCTGGAAAAGAACATCTCTTTGTCCAATGCAACAATAGCGGCAGCAACAACAATGAGCACCAGAGTTTCGATACATTTTGTAAATTGGGTTATTGCCAGCATCTCCTGAGAGAGATTGATGACAAAATGAAAGATTATAGCTGCCAGCACACTTTTCCCGTTCTTTATGCACATCCAGCTGATGATCACTCCCATAGGGATGATGCTGATGAAAAAATTCACACCAAACCAGATGTTCTGATCAACTATCTCATACTGATAGGAATTGTTGACAAAAATAAGCGGAAAATGCCATAGCGACCAAAGTATGCTGAAAACTACGGATGCTTTTAAGTATGTGTACCTGCTCTGCAGGCTGTCAAAGGCATACCCTCGCCACCCAAGTTCTTCAAAACCCGCGGCAAGTAAGAGTATCAGCAATGCAGGAACAAATGCATATGAAAAAGAGAAACCCTCAGCAAACTGAAACTGGGAAAGCGATCCTCCAAAAGGAAGCGAAAGAAAGATAGATACCAGAATACTAAACGGCATTATTAAAAACAGCACGGGAAGCATTTTTAGCCTTATCAGTCTGATATTGATAAGGCGGTTGACAAAATCTTTTTTCACAGCTGAACTTTTAGACGTGAATATCATGAAAAGCGAGATAAGAAAAGGCGCCATAAGTCCCGGTAGCATAAACAGTAAATACAGTTCGCTTAGTTCATCCTGAAAACTTGCATACGCCCCTGCAAACCAGAAGCAGTAAGTGACTATAAAGGTCGCTACAAAATAGGTCTTGGGATTATACTTGTTGTCAGGGATCATAGTCTCCTCAAAAATTACTACACATAAACTTTATTAGTATAACCCGGAATATAACTTCCAATGTAAATAAATCTAGCTGCGTACAGCAGCTGATGAATTGGCATGAATTTACCATATAACAGAGAGTGAGGCAAGTGCCTAAAAGAATGATGTTTTTAATTGACTTTTAGATTTTTCAAACCAAGTATAAACAGTAGTAGCTCAAATGCTGTTAATTTATTAAATGTGAGAACAAGAGAGTTCACAAAATTAGGATTCTTCGTGAAAAAAAAATAAATAATATTGTTCTTCCCACCTTTTTAGTCTAATATGGGAAGAACTATTTTACTACGCATTCTTTTACTGATCTTCTTCCTTTTTCTTTCTATATACAACGAAAATGAACGATCCTGCAACCAGCATTACAAAGCCCGTGATCAGCAGGTTACTGCCACCTCCATTGCTAACCTTTTCCTCGCCTACTATCTCGATACCATCATTGGTTTGCACGTTATCTCCGGCTACTGCTTTAGCACCGGTGGAGCTACCTGTACTTGATGATACTTCAGAGCCTGCTAAACCATAAGATATTGCTCCTCCCGCCTTACCGGTATCTTCCTGTGATGGCCAGGGACTTGCAATGGCTCTACCAGTACCTGATCCCGATCCTGAACCAGAAGAGTGCTCATAGTTTGCTGTGATCGCAAAGGGTGAGAAGCCGGAAATATTACGGACGATGAAATACGAATATGTGCCATCGTTGCTCAGCAGTTCAGGTACATATACTTCCCATGCAGGATCGCCCCAGTGTTTGAGCATCACAGAAGTTATGACAAGATTTTCTTCATCAAGTTCGTTCAGGACCCTGAACTTGATACTCCTGTTAAGACCAGTGTTGTCAACAAGTGTCTGGTTATTGAAACTAATGTCAAAGTACTGGTACACGGAACCCTGAGAGAATCCCGCTTCAGATTCGTTAAGTGATGACTTGTCCAACACTTCTACCTTTATACGCAGGTCAGAAGCATTGCCCGGAGTATTGAAGGAAACAAAAGTGATGCTTCCGGCAAGATTGCTATTATCGGTCCTCTCATCGGTAGTGTTGAATCCCACATATGACATATTTCCTGCAGATGTGATATCAGCGATCCTGGAAATAACAAAGGAAATGTCCTCACTGTCCTCAACCGCAGAAGAATTTGTTACTGTCCAATCCCAGGAAAAAGTATCTGACATACCCGTGGTTTCGTTGCTTACTACGACAGATACGTTGTAATCCCCCAAAAAGAAATCGTCCTGATCGATGTATTCGCTTGTGTCTATAGTACAGAATGAGACAGAAGAGGGAGAGTCATCATTCGAGGACATAGTAATACCGTTTCCACTTATTTGTTCACCATCGAGGTACCAGCTGAAACTTGAGAGAATGTTAGCTGTAACGCTAAAGGTCATCTCTTCACCGTATATAGAGATGGTGTCCTGGTCATCGGGGAACGTTGTACATCTAAGCGGTTCAACTGCCCTTATGTTGAGCTGCTGACTGGAAGTTCCATTACTGTTCGTTACTGTCAGATTGACGGTGAAATCTCCAGATCCGAAGGTATGGACCGGGTTCTGTTCGCTGGAAGTACTACCGTCCCTGAAATTCCAGTACCATTGTTGTACACGTCCATATGAACCATCCACAAAACCTACTGTCAGAGGAGCAGTACCTCTGGTTGTATTTACCGTAAAATCTGCAATAGGCAGGATAGAAACGTTCATCCGGACATTACCAGTACTGACCATATTGCCCAGAAGGTCGCTTAACGTACAGCTATAGATGACCTGGCTCACAAGTATTCCTGAATCGCTGGCAGGAATGTCCAAGGTCCATGAGTAAACACCTGAACTGGTATTCATCTGATGCTCTTCGCCATTAACCGTTATGCTGCATTCGGATACAGAAGAAACATCCGTGGCATTCAGCTCGATCACGACGGTGTCCCCTGTGTCTGCATTAAGAGGCTTCCATATCCAGGTATATGCAGGAGCAGTATTGTCCAGCCTGAAGCTGGAAGATACGGAGTAATTGGCATTGCCTGCGTTATCAATTGCTCTTATATGCAGATGCCAGTCACCATCACCTGAATTCTTTGTGAGCGTGGCTCCGTTGATAAAAGCTGTCCATTGGGATACAGAGCTAACATTGGAATACTGGGTCCAGGCATAAGCTAGCTGGTGAATACCTGAAAGCGCATCTGACACTGCTACACCAGTGCCGTGGCTTCTGGAATAGGTATCATTTCCATTGTTTTCTATATGTATTACGGGAAGACCGTTGTCTAATTTGAATACATTGGATACCGAATAATTAACATTGCCTGCATTGTCAGTGGATCTTACATGCAAGTACCAGTTGCCATTAGCATAAGCCTTCGTTACAGTATCACCTATATCGCACACTGTCCAGGAGGATACTGAACCCACATTGGAGTTCTGACTCCAGGAATATGTAAGGGACTGTACACCGGAAAGACTATCCAAAGATGTTATTGTAGAACTGTGGCTTTGAGAATAGGTATTGTTGCCATTAGGTGCAAGAGCAATTGATGGAAGTGCAGTATCGATATATGAGACTGTAAAGACTGTAACATTCTCATTGCCTGCTTCATCCATAACATATACAGTATAATTACCGTTCTCTGAGATTTCGAACGAAAAAGGAGAACTGAGTGTAGTCCCACTTGATCCGAAATATGTGGTATTGAGGATACCAGTATCCCATTTTACCTGCGAGACATCTGACATATCAGCTATGCTTATGTTCAAGACAGCACTGGTGTTCTGCCAGCTGGCAGGATTGCCACTGATACTCACAACAGGAAGCGTATTATCCAGTGCAAATGCATTGGAAACAGAATAGTTGGTATTGCTTGCATTATCAGTAGCCCTGATATGCAGATACCAGTCGCCTTCCACGGAATCCTTGGTAAGGGTAGCGCCATTATTGAAAGCTGTCCAGTGTGATACTGAACTGACATTGGGATCGCTGGTCCAGGAATAAGCCAAAGCCCCAATACCTGAAAGTGGGTCAACAACCGTTACATTGGTGCTGTGGCTTTGTGCATAGGTTGCATTACCGTCAATACTGAAGTGTATCACAGGCAGGCTGTTATCCATTGAAAAAGCATTGGACACGGAGTAATTTATGTTACTGGCATTGTCAGTAGCTCTAATATACAGATACCAGTCGCCATCCACCGAATCTCTGGTAAGGGTAGCACCATCATTGAAAACTGTCCACTGTGATACCGAACTGACATTGGGATCGTTGGTCCAGGAATAAGCCAAAGCCTGAACACCGGAAAGTGGATCAACAACTGTTACATTGGTGCTGTGGCTTTGTGCATAGGTAGCATTACCGTCAGTACCGAAATGTATCAGAGGAAGTATATTGTCCAGTTTGAAGATATCAGATACTGAATAATTGCTATTGCTCACATTATCTGTGGCATTTATATGCAGATACCAGTCACCGCTGACAATATCTTGTGTTAACGTAGCTCCATTTATAAAATCGGTCCATGATGATACGGAGCCCACATCAGGGTCATTGGTCCATGCATAGGAAATTTGTGCAAGACCTGCAACATTATCTGTTCCAGTTGCTGTTGTGCTATGGTTTTTGGAGTAAGTGTTATTTCCATTTGTGCCATAGGAGATGACAGGTCCGAGAGAATCTATGGTAAATGTAACGTCCCTTGCAGATGAATTATCCTGAGTGTCATTTGCATATACACGCAACATTGCAGTATTTATATTGTCAGTTGGCAGGGTAAATGTCTGACTGTTGGTATTCAGCAGGTCCCCGATCTTTGTCCAGCTGCCATTGAAGAACCACAGATCGTACATGACAGCATCGTCCTCAGGGTCGGTAGATACACCCCAGCTGGCAGTCATTAACTGGCCACCCTGTTTTATCTGGCCGTTGGTCGGGGAGATGAAATTGCCGGGAGTTGTAGGGGCATCGTTCACAGAATTAACGTTCACTGTGATAGTAGCTGTGAGCTGCGGGGTAGGTTCATCGGGCATTCCGCCGTATTCTACAAGATAATAGTAGACATCAGCCACATTTGGCAGATCGTTCCACTTCTTGTTACCAGCTCCAAGGATCTGGCCATAATCCTCTACACCATCCCAGTCATTAGGTTCGCCTGAGTTCCAATTAGTATAGAAGCCCGGTAAGGTAGTACTATTATCCTGATAATAGAACAGGGTTCCTTCACCAGTTAAGTTTTCAGGCCCTGTGACCCATCTCCACTCTCTTTCTTCTGCAGCATCGTTCGCTCCTATCCATGCATTGTCTGGGGCTTTTGATCCGAGGAACACACTCTCGTCCTCTGTAAGGATAGTGGCAAGATATCCTTGCATACCGGAAAGACTCCTTGCTTCCGCTGCAGCCCTTGCATCGGTCCAGGAAATTGCAGATTCGGAGTGAATGCTCTCATAATAGTGTCCAGTAGACTCAAGGTAAACTGCATTATCTCCCATTACGAAGGTAATGTTCCTGTCAGAAGTGTTGGGATTATCGTTGATGTTCTCGTACCGGACATTCCTGAAAGCTTCCTGATAATCAGCCGCACTTCCACTTCCCGATAGGGACAGGATGCCGGTCAATGGATTAAAGCTTCCGTTGATGCTGCTTGTGTTGGTGAAACGGAGGATATCCTCACCTGCTATGTAACCATCGCCGATGTAGACCCTGGCTGATGTAAAAGTCGAGCTGCCGGTTACATTCATCCCAGCATCTATGGTCATATCATCATTTTCATTATAAGTGACCGATGTGTAAGAAGCATTTACAGTGGTCGCTACAACTACATTGATACAATCCACCTGTGTGCTTGTGTTGGTTCCGGCAATGTTTGTTGCATTTAGGATGACAGTGTAATTACCTCCTCTTGTATAGGTATAAGTAGGGTTTTGATCATGTGAAGTACTTCCATCACCGAAATCCCATAACCAGGAAGTGGGTGTGTTGGTGGAGAGATCAGTGAAGTTAACTGTGAGCGGAGCTCTACCAGTGGTGACATTGGCTGTGAAATTAGCAACTGGCGGAAGTATTTCTTCTGCAGTTGCAAAGGTTTGGTCATCACAGTAGGGACCTGCAGCATTATTGTTATCCCATGTCCTTACTCTCCAATAATATGTAGTACTGTAATCCAGGTCTGAACCTGCATAAGAGATATTGATTGATGAAGAACTGGTGACTTGGCCACTGTCCCACATATCACTTCCACCTTCGTTTGTTCCCACCTGTATCTGGTAAGCACCCTGTATATCATCACTATCAGAGTCCGAGAAGGTCCAGCTGAATTCAGGGGTCATATCTGTTATATCCGTAGCATTGGTCTCACCTTCGCAAAGAAGATCAGTGGGAGCATTCGGACTCGTAGTGGATACAAAGGAATCACCTTCAATGAAAACTACTGCATCGACTATTGCATCACCCATATCTGCTAAAGCAAATTTCATGTGGTTTAAAACCCCTGGATCCACTTCGGCATTAGCTGTCAACACTATACTGAATCCATTAAAACAGTTGTTCAGAGGGCCTGCCTGATAATAAGTCCCTTCCCTTATATTGAAAATACTTACAGGATTCCCATCCGGCAACAGAGCAACATTTTCACCATTTACAAAGAGACCGAAAGCATCATCATAATTGTCTAAAAAACTTTCTTCTGAACCAAAGCGGTAATTAAAAGCAAGACTGCTTTTTTCAGGAATGAAATCGAATTCCAGAACTATTGCATCAAACGTGTCAGCACTGACAAGCGTGTTTAAATCTGGATCTCCGGGCTGGACATTATCTGTACTAGCTCCAAAATCCATATCATTCGGCACATCTGAAACCACGCCTGAACTCATTACGACACCTGTATCGAATCCAAGGGAACCGCCACTTGTGAAGCTACCAATGGCCAGATCACTGCCTGTAACACTGATGTTAGAAACAGTCACCGTACTATTTTCTCCTAATAGGAGATACACCAGATCTTCAGGAGTTACGCTGCCCGACATATTTTCCACTATGATCGTGTTCGCACCCACTATACAGGAAAACAATACCAAAAAGACAAAAAGTGATGCCAACAAAGATACTGAAATTCTGTGTATTGCATGTAATGCCATGAATAAACATATATCTCATTTATATAAAAATTGCCCTATATTTTTGCTGCGACCATTCACCGTTGACTAAAAAAAGAAATGATACCTTTTGGAGAATCACAATTACTGAAGCTAAAATTCTGGGAAACTAAAAGAACTGATGCACCTAAGTTTTTGCACATAAGCACCTCAAAAGTATACATATATGCGTATCCATATCTATATACATAGATGGTGGTGCTAGTATAACCCACAGAAACATGAAAAGGTCCACATAAAAATAACAAATATGAACAAAATTCTGGTGGGATAGCGCGGATTTGAACCGCAGTCCAAGCGTCCCAAACGCTCGAGGATGGACCAGGCTACCCTACTATCCCAAGAGGGTAAGCACTGCAATAGACTTTATAGATTAAAAACCTTCCGTAAGGAACCGATCAAAGAATATAAACTGGGGAGAAAAAGAATAAAAAATAAAGAAATGAAGAGCAAAGACAGCAAAGATCATTTCCATCTTTTATATACATCGTTATCTATTCCTGCGAGGTCCAAAGCCCGGCCAACAATGGAGTTTACAAGATCGTCAATGTTCTTGGGCTTTGAGTAGAAACCCGGACACGCCGGCATTACAATAGCTCCTGCCCTGGTGAGCTTTAACATGTTCTCAAGGTGGATCTCGTTCAAAGGTGTCTCTCGCGGCACAATAACAAGCCTGCGCCTTTCCTTGAGGCAGACATCAGCAGTTCTTTCCAGGAGGTTGTCAGACATGCCGTTTGCAATGGAGCCAACGGTCTTCATGCTGCATGGGGCAACGATCATACCATGGAACCTGTGTGATCCACTGGCTATGGGTGCGGTGAACTCTCTTTCCTCATAGACATAGCTTGCCATGTCCTCTACCTCCACAACAGAATAGTCGGTCTCAATCTCAATGATCTGCCTTGCCGACCTGGTTATAACAAGATGTGTGACCATGCCCATCTTAGAAAGTATCTCAAGCAGCCTTATGCCGTAAATAGACCCTGATGCTCCACTTATACCAACTACGATCTCCATTTTTTCACCTTATGTTCTCAATAAGCTCGTCTATCATTGCCTCTGAAGCCTTCAATATCTCCTGGATCTCGTCAACCGTTATATTATCTACATGGATGCCGACCATAAAGACTATTGTGCTTTGTGTTACAGCACTTATCTTCCTTGCTGCGCGCAGAGCTATCTCGTCCTCCCTGTGTCCCGGGGAACTCATCACAGAAGCTGAAGAGCGGCGACTTCCCCTATCATAGATGCCCATAGCAACAGCACCTATATGCTCCCTGCCACCAGATAATACAAAGCACTGATCATTTCCTACAGACTCCCCTTTTAACAGGAGCTGTATCCTTCCAACACCTTTTTTTATCTCGATCATGATCATAGCTCCGTGAGCCTGAACTGCTTGGTGGTCCTTTTTACTTCAAAGAACTCTCGAGCAGCTTTTCCCACTTTTTCGCGGAACTCCTTTGGCGTGTAGACGCCCATCTTCCAGTTATCCCAGTGAGCCTGCTCAAGCGTGGCAACAACATAAGAAGCTTCGTCAAGTCTCACCATCCTGCCGTTGAGCTTCACAAGTGCTTTTAGCTCAGGTATCTCCGGAGAACGGGGTATATCAATGAGCACATCTTTAGGGTCGATGCCAGCCATGGATGCTATCTCAGCTTCTATCCTGCGTACATTGCCCCTGTGCCTCAGAACGCCCTCTGTGACCTCCTCAAAGCCTACGTACAAAGCTCTCTTGTAAAGTTTGCGCTCTTCAAGACGTCTGGCCAGGTCACCGCCATGTCCGTCGTCGCAGCGCATGATGTGCAACAAATGTGCATCGTCCATCTGCCTGAGCTCCGTGGGCTTAATAACATTATTCTGTATAAGTTCATCAATAGCACGGATACACATTGTTTCTGCTATACGGGACACATGGTGGTAATATACAGATGGGTGCATGAGAAAACGGGAAACAAGCAGTGACTCTGCTGCCTTGACCCCTCCTGAACCTACTACCAGCTTGTCTTCATAGAACTGCATCTCATGTATGAGCCTTACATGGTCCACCAGCCCGAATGCAACACCTGTATAATGTGAATCCCTTACTAAGTAATCCATACGGTCCACATCTATCTCACTGCTGAGGACCTTGCCGAGGTCCGTTTCTCCTTTGATGTGTTTCTGGATGATAGTGGGACTCAGGCCGTGCTCATCCAATATTTCCGCGACCTCGCCTTTGCGCAGCAGGTGAAGCACATCTTCGTGCTTCTGGCGCGTATATTGAATGATGAAGCTCTCTGTTACGTGTGAGAGAGGACCGTGACCTATATCGTGGAGCAAAGCTGCAGCTCTCAGTTCATCCTTTTCCTGCTGGGACACTGAATCGATCTGCCTTGTCAATATGGTCGCAAGATGCATAACACCCAGAGAATGCTCAAAACGTGTATGATTGGCACCGGGGTACACCAGATTGGAAAGCCCGAGTTGCCTTATCCTGCGCAAACGCTGCATAGGAGGGGAATCTATAAGGGAAAGCATGAGCTCATCGAGCTCGATGTAACCGTGAATCGGATCACGAACGACCTTCATATTGTTTAAATATCCCCTCATACTATAATGCTGTTCCTCTATCACAACTAATTTCTGTTAATGACTTATCGAGGACATACATGCTCGTACTTTCCGGAGGGACCGGGACTCCAAAACTTCTTGAAGGACTCAGGAACATACTTCCTGAAGAGGATATCACTGTTGTAGTGAATACTGCAGAGGATATATGGGTATCCGGAAATCTTGTAACACCGGATATCGATACCGTGCTTTATCTTTTTTCTGGAAAACTTGACACGACTAAGTGGTGGGGCATTAAAAATGACACTTTCATGACCTATGAAGCCCTCAGATCCTTAGGGCATGACGAAACAATGAAGCTGGGTGATCAGGACCGTGCCACGAATATCATGCGTTCCAACCTTTTAAGAACAGACCGTTCTCTTACGGAAGCAACGCAAGAGCTTGCAAGAGCTTTAGGCATCCGGGCAAAGATACTGCCCATGTCCGATGATCCAGTAAAGACGATGGTGACAACATCGACTGGAAAAATACATTTCCAAGAGTTCTGGGTGAAAGAACATGGTAAACCCGATGTGCTGGAAGTTATACAGGAAGATATAGAAAAAGCTTCTATTGCACCGGCTGTTCTGGAAGCACTGACAAAGGAAGAATATGTACTCATAGGGCCCAGTAACCCTGTCACAAGCATCGGACCCATACTGGCCTTGCAAGGGATGAAAGAACTGCTGAAAAAGAAAAAAGTTGTTGCGGTAAGTCCCATAATTGGAAAGGAACCTGTGAGCGGCCCTGCAGGAAAGTTGATGGCTGCAAGGGGTCTGGAGGTCTCTTCTGCCGGTGTTGTCAATTGCTACGGAGATATCCTTGACATAATGATACTGGATGAAAGGGATGAATATGGCATCTCTGCTCTGAAGAACGCGAAATGTAAAATACTTATTGCCGATACGCTGATGAAGAATGTGGAGAAAAGTACGGCTCTGGCTAGGATTGTGGTAGATGTGTTCAATTGTCGATGTTGACATACAAAGATCTTTTATATTGAATAATAACCGACTATTTCCTTATTTTCCATGTAGACTCGCTTTTATATGTGTATGCATATATGTGGCAATCTAAGTAAGGTGTTTTCAGATGCTCGAGATATTAAAAAAGTCCTTCAGAGACATACCTATTGTGAAAAGGGGAGATTACTATTATTTTATCCATCCCATATCTGATGGGGTTCCTGCACTGGAACCGGAGCTTCTGGAGGAGGTAGCAGAGTACATTGTGGAAAGGGCAGATCTTAATGTGGACAGGATACTTACCATTGAGGCCATGGGTATACCACTGGCCACTACTGTATCTTTGATGACCGATATACCTCTTGCCATTGTCCGTAAAAGGAAATATGAACTCAAAGGAGAAGTGCTCCTTTCCCAGAGCACTGGCTATTCTAAAGGTGAATTATACATAAATGGCGTAAAAAAAGGCGACAGAGTGCTTATAATTGACGATGTGATCAGTACCGGTGGCACTTTATTAGCGCTGGTACGGGCACTGAAGAACATTGGAGCCACAATTGCAGGCATCTTTATCGTTATAGAGCGGGGAGATGGGGTCACAAAGTTTCACACAGAAGGCATAGAAGTGACAACACTTGTGCGTATAGATGTAGATGAACATGGCGTGCACATCCTGGAGGACTAGGTTGGCAGACAGTGAAGCATTTGACTTTCAGATACCCTGGATCATTGGTGTAATAAACGACACAAACGCAAAGATAGTGGGTCTACAGTTCCCTGAAGGCTTTAAGCGCAGAGCTGCAGGCATAGCAAAAGAAATAGAAGAAGCCACTGGTGCGCATGTGCTTATATCCGGGAACCCATGTTTTGGGGCATGTGACATAGATGTTCATCTGGCACACAGAGTGGATATACTGTTCCATTTCGGACATGCAGTGCTTGATGACAGCAGCTATGTACGAAATGTGTATTTCATAGAGACAAGATCAAATGCTGAAATTGGGGAAGTGATGAACAAGTCCCTGAAAGTTCTTGAAGGTGAGAGGATAGGGCTCATCACCACAGTACAGCACGTGCATAAGCTTCAGATGGCATGTGAAATATTACAAGCCCATGGCAAAGTTTGCGTTATAGGGAAAGGCGATGCAAAAATAGCATATCCAGGACAGGTGCTGGGATGTAACTTCTCCTCGGCAAGGACAGAGCTGTGCGATGAATACCTGTATATTGGCAGCGGCTATTTCCACCCCATGGGAGTGGCATTATCTACGGGAAAAAGAGTGCTCATAGCAGATCCCTTTGTAAATGAGGTCAGAGAGCTGGATATTTCAAAGGTGCTCAAACAGC
>JAHFZE010000097.1 GCA_020854785.1 Methanomethylovorans sp. | reverse complement strand
ATTCCATACCATTTTTAAGGGATGTGGCCCCTTCTCTTGGTCTTGGGGTAATTATCATAATTCCAGACGATGCTGCACATTCGGGCATAATCGCAGATGTCACAGGCGTGATCTCAGGTCACGGGGTCAGTATAAGGCAGGCTGTTTCGGATGATCCTTATTTTACGAATGAACCCCGTCTCACGATCATTACTGACAGTAAGGTTTCAGGAGAAGTAGTAGAGGAGCTGCTCAAGTTGAAAAGCGTCAAAGGAGTAAGTGTATCCTGATCTTTATATTGGATGGCCGGGTAGGTATTTCACAGTACGGCCTTTGCAAAGGCTGTGAACAGCTTCAGCATGTGAGCTGACCTTCTTGGGTCAAGCATTTTCCTGATGAGCACTGAAGGATGGTCAATATCCCCGTATTTTGTGATCGTGTTCAGGATCGAGGGTGTGTTCATAGCGCTCAGCAGTTCATCAAGCTCGCTATCGCTAAGCCCCTTTATGAAATCATGTATCCTCATTCCCATGCTGAGTTCTTTTCCCACAGCTGCTTTCCATTTTTTCTCGTATTGCTGTAAACTGGCTGCAGATGCATCATCATCCAGGGACACTCCCACCTTTGCGGCAATTTTTGCACATACGACACCTGTGTATATGCCCCCTCCTGATGTGGGTTTAACCTGGCCCGCAGCATCACCTACGATCATTATTCCATCAGCATAGGTCCTGCGTAAGGGTCCAATAGGTATACCCCCAAATACCACATCTGTTTGCCCGCCTCCGTACCTCGGAGCAATGTGGGGATCATGTTGAAGCAGCCACTGGAGACATTCATAGGTTTCAGGGCCAGTGATGCCATCGGTTGCCAGCCCTATTCTGGAAATATGTTCGTCCACAGGTACCGTCCAGGCAAAAAGACCAGGCGCTCTGGAGCCTATGAAAAGTTCTACAAAATCAGGATCATCAGAACGATATGGAGCTTCTATCTGTATGCCGGGCATGATCCTCTGTACATTGCCAAGACCTGCCATCTTTGCCATATTGCTGCGCACTCCATCTGCAGCTATGATAACTTTTGCCTGGATATTTTCTTGTTTTCCTCTTTCAAGCACGCTGAGAGTTTGCTCTCCATTGCTGAGCTGCACTCCAACTGCACGTGTCCTGAGCATCACGTCAACCCCGGCATCTGTCGCCATCCTGAAGAGCTTTCTGTCGAACATCTTTCTTGAAACAACGTACGCTTTTGTCCTGCCTCCGTCTATCGGTAATGGGCTTTCAGAAGGAGGATGGACATAAGCTCCTCTAACGGAATTAAGAACAAAATCGTCCGATGGCTCTACATCACACTCTTTTACTGCACGTGTGCTGAGCAGGCCGGTACACCCAACAGGAGAACCTACAACTGCATGTTCTTCGATGAGCAATACCTTTCCCCCTTCCTGAGCTGCATAACGTGCTGCAGTTGAACCAACGGGTCCACCTCCTACAACAATGACATCGTAATGCATAATTATAATCTCTTAACAGGTCCAAATAGTTCAAGTACTTCGCTTATATCGTTCAATACAAAGTCAGGAGAGATAGCTTCAGATCTTTTGTATATGTCACTGTTCCTGTCCCCGTAAGCCGCATAGGCAGTGAGCATTCCTAAAGCCTTTGAAGGTGCAATGTCCCTGCGCAGGCTGTCACCAACAAACAGAGTTTCATGTGGTTGCAGGTGGAGAGCTTCCAGAGCAAAAAGAAAGGTCTGGTGTGAAGGTTTGCTTGAACCTGTGGTATCTGCGCAGAAGAGAGCATCCAGCCATCTGGAAAATCCTGTTTTTTCAAGTCTCTTTTTTGCATTGGTGCTATGTGCATCGGTAAGTATCGCAATTTTTAGCCCCATTTCCTTAAGTTCCCTTATTGTAGGAACCGCGTTAGGATATGGGTCTACGGCTTTTAATTTCTCTGTTTCGTATATCTGGCAGCATTCATCATACATAGATCGTGAAAATGCACCTTTGTCCACAATGTAGTCTAGGATATTGTTCCAATTTTCAAAGCCATGGCCAGGTCTTCTGAAATACTGGAAAAGTTCCAGAGCATCTCCACATCCAATGTGGTTCACTATTTCCCGGCAGGCTCGTATCTTTGCTTCCACAAAATCAAAAAGTGTATTGTCCATGTCGAACATAATACAGGTTAGTTCCTCGGTACTGAGCACAGCCCGTGTTTCAAGCTTCATGAATTTCCCCTTTTTATTTTCAGGCTACATGTAATAGTTAGGGGTTATTATAAAGATATGTTATAACACATAGCGAGTTTTATATATCTTACGTATATATTTACGTTAATAATTTAATCAAGGTGATCATAAGATGTCCCTCAATAAGATCGGGCCCAACAGAGAAAGTAATTTTGGGGAAAATATACAAGTCAATGAACCATTTGAAAGAGAAGATGGCTTTTACTCTTCTTGCGGGCAGGCTTTTATCCGTGTCCCCATCAAATAGATGGGATCAGATATTTGCACTGCTTTCATTCCGGGCATTAGCCTAGGACGATTGAGAGTTCCTTTTCTAATTCTTCTTTTGCAGATATATCATATCCGTGAGCACTTCCATTGATCGTATACATTGCTTTTGGTTCTCTGGCCAGTTCAAAGGTGTTTTCGGCCATGCTATAGGGAACTGTAGTATCATTGGATGCATGGAACATGATCACTTTGCGGGGAGATATTGTTGCTATGTAGGTATCAGGATCTATGGACCTGTAAAAAATATATACATTTCCATCTACCTTACTTTTATCTATCGAACCAGTTCCATATCCGGATGTGCTGATCCCTATAACTCCTTTTATTTTAGGATCAAGGGCTGTTGCAATTATGGCAAACCTACCACCGTTGCTTATCCCAAGCATAGCTATCTTTTCAGGGTCCACTTCCTTCTGGTCCCTCAATACTTCTGCAGCCATGAGTGCGTCATATACCATAGTGTATTCGAAGTTTTCTTTTCCTTCTTCAAAAAGTTCCAGATCTTTTTCCAGATCAACAACTCCCAGGTTGCGCTGGTCTATAGTGATCGTGGCATACCCCATATCGGCAAGGTCCGATGCAAGTTCCTGCTGTCCTTCCTTCGTTACTCCTGCCCCCGGGAGCACTACGATTCCAGGGATTTTTTCGCTGGATGAAGGAATACGCATGAGGCCATGGGTCATGCTGTCCCTGCTTGTGAACGTTAGCAATTTTAGTGTATCACCGGTTTCAGTTATGTTTGTTCGAACGATGGAATGATCCGCTTTTTCTGGAAGATCATAAGAGAGTATGCCTTCGTCAGAAACAGACCAGTCTTCAGAAGAGCGAATGTTTTGTAACATCCCTAGAATACCGGTAATTATAAGCACTATACCTATGCCAATGGCGATGCTGCGCAATTGGGCATCCCTGCTGAAAGTTTTTCTTTTTCCACCTTTTATTTTCGTGTTCTTTTTCATACGATCTTCAAGTTGAGTCTTTTATTTATCAACTGCTCTGAATAGTTATGTCGTTTGTATGGTTTTCATTCAATTCTTGAAGATTTCTCTAATTATAAATAGATATATTTACTCAAAAAAGATAAGCTCACTGGAATATCTCAGGAGCTATACGTTTTGCTACTTCTTCGTATGCTTTTGTCAGGTCGCCTTTATCAAAGCGGAAGATGTCCTTGTCCATGGACCTTCCTGTCTCCTTGTCCCAGAAGCGGCAGGTGTCACAGGATATCTCATCGGCTACCAATATCTGTCCATCCTTTCTCCCGAACTCCAGTTTGAAGTCGGGCAGGGCTATGCCGCGCTCATCAAGATACTGTACCAGGATGTCATTGACCTTGAGGGCTATCTGGCGGATAGTGGCTATTTCTTCGTATGTGGCGACATCCAGGGCTACTGCGATGTCTTCGTTGAGCATGGGGTCGCCGTACTCATCGCTCTTGTAGTCCATGACGATGACAGGCTTTTTGAACACCGTGCCTTCCTTTATGGGGTATCTGCGTGTGATGGAGCCTGCGGCGATGTTACGGGGTATGACCTCTATTTTTATGATGTCCACAGCCTCCACAAGCATCTCAGTGTCTGAAAGCATTTTGACGTAATGGGTCCTGATACCCTTGCTTTCCAATAGCTCGAAGAGCTTTTTTGAGATCTGGGCGTTGTAATATCCTTTCCTTGAGGCTTCGCTCTTTTTCTTGCCGTCGAATGCAGTCAGGCTGTCCCTGAACTCGGAGATGTACTTTGAAGGATTCTCGGTCCTGTATATCGTCTTTGCCTTTCCTGAGTATAATTGTTCGCCTTTCATTGTTTCCTCTATGTTTATTTCTCATAATCTTTCATAATCATTCATGCACTACGAGAAAACCAATATAAATTCTTTGTGGTTCAGTTGGAATTATATGGTCCGGTCAGTCAAGGTGTTACGCCCTTTAATAACTCACTTTGCAACCATTTGATATTCCACGTGAAAGAAAAAGAAATTAGTAGCATTTTATTCTTTTTTAGCGGACCTGCCGGGACTCGAACCCGGGTTCTAAGCTCCGGAGGCTTAAGTGATATCCGCTACACTACAGGTCCAGAGAGAGTGAATACCGATAAGGTATTCATCACTGATAAATGTGCTGTTGATCTTATTTTCAGATGGTCAGCGACCTCTTGCAGGACGCGGGTTCCTTGATACTGGATGCTGTCTGTTCTGTTTCTGTGGTCTGGACCTCTGTCCAGATCCGTGCTGTTTTCTTGGAGCTGGTTTGGCTGCATCTCCAGTAGCGTTCTTTGATTTTTCCGAGTGATAGTGATGCTCTGCAACCTCAATTTCCTGCCTGGTGAGTTTCTCGATGCTGCGTAGATAATCGCGTTCATCTGCGGCACAGAATGAGTATGCTGTCCCGTCTGATCCAGCTCTTGCCGTACGTCCGATGCGATGTACATAATTCTCTGGTTCGTTAGGGAGATCGTAGTTTATAACATGTGATATATCCTCAATGTCGATTCCCCGTGCAGCAATATCCGTTGCCACCAGTACTCGTACAGTCCCTGACCTGAAATCATCCATGGCTTTAGTGCGCTGGTTTTGTGATCTGTTCCCATGAATAGCATCTGCTTCGATGTTATTCTTGTTAAGCATCATAGCTACCTTGTTTGCACGATGTTTAGTGCGAGTGAAAACCAAGACTGATCTCAAATGATTGTGCTGCAGAAGGCCAAGCAACAGGTTATCTTTGTTTTCCTGGTCCACGAAAAAGACGAATTGGTCTATTCGTTCTACTGTTGTTGCCTGAGGAGATACTTCTACATGTACAGGACTTGTAAGAAGTTTTCGGGCAAGTTCCGCTATCTGCGCAGACATTGTTGCAGAGAAGAAAAGAGATTGCCTTTTTACAGGAAGTAAGGATACGATCCTGTACACATCTTTTATGAAACCCATGTCCAGCATCCTGTCAGCTTCGTCAAGCACAAAGAACTCCACTCCATTAAGTTTCACGTATCCTTGGTCCAGGAGGTCAAGAAGTCTGCCTGGAGTGGCTATCAGGACATCAACACCGTGTGATAAGGCCTTCACCTGAGGTCCTTGCCCTACACCACCGAATACAACTGTGTACCGGAACCTTATGAACTGCCCATAAGTGTAAAAGCTGTCCCCTATCTGAGCTGCAAGCTCTCTTGTAGGTGCAAGTACAAGTACCCGTGGCATTCCGGGTCTGGAAGGTTTGTGTACCTCAGACAGTTTTTGAAGTATGGGCAATACGAATGCAGCAGTCTTGCCTGTACCAGTCTGGGCAATGCCTATCAGATCCCTGTTATCCAATAAGTGTGGTATAGCCTGTGTCTGTATGGGGGTAGGTGTGATATATCCTTCATTTTCAAGTGCTCTTTGAAGCGGTTTTTTGATCTTTAGGTTTTCAAATGACATTTTTACCTCTTTTCACACAGGCTTTCCATAATATAGGATACAGATCAGGATGAATTCAATAAAGGTATGACACGAAAAATTCAGTGTTGAGCTTCACTCTTTTTCTTCCTGTGCTTACATAATATGATGATTTTTGTCTCTAATTCTAGCAGATGATTGCATTCAACTACTTTTTATTATTTTAATCTATTTGCAATCCAGCTTTCTTCGAACCTTCTCTGCTTTGAGTATTGGAAAATATGTGCTAAAGGTTCACAGTATTAAAAAGAATATTAACTTAGGAACATTAGTAAAAGTAAATGTTATTTTGTCTATCAACAAGTGTTTCTATTCCCTTAGAGCCTGTAATGACTTTGTGCAGGTGTGGTGGGTCCAGCAACAAACCTTTCTGCAATGACAAGCACAGATCTATTGATTTCAAAGAT
>JAHFZE010000292.1 GCA_020854785.1 Methanomethylovorans sp. | reverse complement strand
GTAAGTTCCAGAGAAGAGATAAATGAACTCAATCCGAATGAGAAAGTGATACACCTTGCTTTCCGCCCGTCGAACAAGGATATATTCAACCTTGTTCAGACCTGCACCAAAGTAGAGGTCATCCAGATACCAAGCTCTTACAGAAGAACTGTTTCCAAGTCCATAGAGATGTTCCTGCAAATGCAGAACATCAAACTGGTGGAAGGAGATGTATGGGGTCACAGGAAGGATATCAACGAGTATTATAGTATATCACCTGCCATAATAGAGAAAATAAAGGAAATGAAAGCTGATGGCAGATCGGATGTCGAGATAGCTGATAAGATCGAAAGGGAAGGCAAACTTAACAGGGAAATGATATTCTACATACTCGGAAAGCAGAAGTAGATCTATTAGAGGCAGATCTGTTAAGAATATTAGATGTGAGTCCATTTTCAGTAAGTACGGTTTTTTGTCTTTTTATAGACAGTTTTGTGGCATCTCAACGATGCCTATAAATAACTTTATCACTTCATCTTTTGAAAACACGACAGGTTTTGCGATAATGACCGACAACTATGGAAAAGTATATCTTGTAGGTTCGGGTCCGGGAGATCCCGAGCTGCTTACTCTGAAGGCAAGAAGGCTCATCGACAATGCAGATGTGGTCATATATGACCAGCTTCCTGGTGAAGCGATACTCTCTTCTATTCCTCAAAAGGCCGAGAAGATAGATGCAGGAAAATATGCCGGAGATCATACATTATCTCAGGACATGATCAATGAAGTTATAGTAGAGAAGGCAAAAGAAGGTAAAATGGTGGTACGCCTCAAGGGTGGAGACCCTTACGTATTCGGAAGAGGAGGAGAGGAGGGCCAGGAGCTAGTAAAGGCAGGGATAGGTTTTGAGATCGTGCCTGGTATAACATCTGCCATTTCCGCACCTGCCTATGCCGGCATCCCTGTAACACACAGAGATCATGCTTCTATGGTTACGTTTATAACCGGTCATGAAGACCCCACAAAGGAAGAAAGCGGGCTGGACTGGGGAACGCTTGCAAAGTTCCCGGGAACTATAGTTATCCTTATGGGTGTCAAGATGCTGGAACGTAATGTAAATGAACTTATGAAGTACGGTAAAGATCCATCCACGCCGATAGCACTAATAGAGAGGGGAACCCGTCCTGACCAGAGAGTAACAGTAGGTACTCTTGAGAGCATTGTTGCCCTTAAGAACGAAAGGAAGGTAAAAGCGCCTGCTATCACTATTATCGGTGATGTGGTCAAATTGCACGATGAACTTGGTGAACAGATCCCGGAAAGGAGTTAATGGACATGGCTGAAAAAAAAGAACCTGTCTTGGCCATAATGAGGCCATCTGTATACAAAGAAGAATCTGTGAAGCTTGCAGTATCCATGGGATTTGATGTTATAGCTGTGCCCATGATAGAGCTTGCGGGAATGCAGGATTCTTCCTTCAAACCTTTTTTTGAGCAGATAGCAAAAAAAGAAGCCGACTATGTGATATTCACAAGTGCCAATGGACTAGATTTTACATTAAAGAAGATACCTTACGTGATGCGTGACATGTTCATAGAGGCTTTGAACAACACGAATGTAATAGCTATCGGACCCACTACAAAGAAAGCTCTGGAAGAGAAGGGTATCAAGGTCATGGGGATGCCGGGAGTGTACAGTTCAAAGGGCCTGGTAGAATACCTTTGCAAGGATGTCAAAGGTAAGAACGTGAGCATGGCCCGCAGCGTCTTTGGCTCTACCGTGCTTACAGAGGGACTTACCCGCTGTGGCGCAAATGTGCTGGAAACAAAAGTTTATGGCCTCTTTAGGCCGGATGGCGAGGAGCAGAAGGACCTGATAAGGACTGCTCTGGATGGTAAGATCACGGCTTTTGCCTTTACCAGTTCCATGATGGTGCACAATTTCTTTGAGGTTGCCAGAGAACTGGAAGCCGGAGATAGGATCGTGCAGGTGCTCAATGGATCCATCGTAGCAGCTATCGGCTTGCCTACCGCAGAAACGTTGCGTGGATACAATGTAAATGTTTCCGTGATACCTGAAGAGTATACGTTCGAAGAGATATTGAGGAAGATCAAGGACCTGCTTTCTGCATGTTCCTGAAAAACCTATTTATATCATTTTTTCTTTTTCTCATGCAAATTTCGGACAAAACAGAGAAAAGTCCTGAAGGCTGCATTTGTGTACCTCATTCTAGTTATTAAGCGGAACGATTATCATGATAGGTATTTCAAAACTATATTGTGGGACTGTGGAACCATCAGATGCCCTAAGATACGGCAGGGATTCTAAAAAACTCCCATCTCATCTTTTGCAATTCTCTATAGACAAAAAACCAGTTGTCGTCTGGAACGTGACCAGGCGCTGCAACTTAAAATGTGCACACTGTTATGCACATTCCAGAGATATTGATTATAAGAACGAACTGACTACAGAGGAAGGTAAGGCGCTCATAGATGACCTTGCTGATTTTGGCTCTCCTGTGATCCTCTTCTCAGGAGGGGAACCCCTCATGCGCAAAGATCTGCCTGAGCTGGCCGCATACGCCAGGTCCAAAGGAAGAAGAGCTGTCATCTCCACGAATGGGACACTCATCGACAAAGAAATGGCAAAGAA
This sequence comes from Methanomethylovorans sp., assembly GCA_020854785.1. Taxonomy (GTDB): domain Archaea; phylum Halobacteriota; class Methanosarcinia; order Methanosarcinales; family Methanosarcinaceae; genus Methanomethylovorans. The sequence continues at coordinate 2,979 of JAHFZE010000292.1, read as the reverse complement.
ATTGAAAGAGATAGGTCTGTCCTACGTGGGCATCTCACTTGATGGGACGAGAGAAACGAATGATATGTTCAGAGGATCTATAGGTGCTTTTGATGCTGCTCTTGATGGACTGCGCAACTGCAGGTCCGAAGGTATCAAGGTCGGCTTAAGGTTCACCATCAATAAGCACAATGTGCAAGATATCCCTGCCATATTCGATCTGATCGAAAAAGAGAACATACCCCGTATATGCTTTTATCACCTAGTATATGCCGGGAGGGGGTCAGATATGATAGAAGAAGACCTTAGCCTTGAAGAGAGCCGGGAAGTAGTTGATCTGATAATGGAAAGGACAAAACAGTTACACGATAAGGGATTACCCGTAGAAGTGCTCACCGTTGACAATCACTGTGATGGGCCTTACATCTATCTTAAGCTCCTTGAAGAAGATCCAGAAAGAGCTGCAGAAGTATATTCACTGCTGCAGATGAACCAAGGGAACTCTACCGGCATAGGCATAGGTTGCGTTTCATGGGACGGGTCGGTACATCCTGACCAGTTCTGGAGGCATTATACTTTCGGAAATATAAGGGAAAGAAAGTTCAGCGAGATATGGAGAGATACAACCGATGAGCTGATGGCAGGTCTTAAGGACCGCAAGCCTCTGATAAGGCAACATGCAGATAGGTGCGCAAGGTGCAAATGGCTGGAAGTATGCAATGCTAATTTCCGGGTCAGGGCTGAAGCTGTGTACGACAATGTATGGGCTGATGATCCTGCCTGCTATCTCACCGACGAGGAAATAGGCTATTCAAGGACAGGTTGAAATGCCACTTTTAACTTTGCATACAGGCAAATATATATTCTACGAAGAGGGCTGCCAGTATAATAGCCAATAGTAACACTATTAACGTTTTTAAGAACATTGCAAACAAAGGTATCACCTGTCTGCTTATCTTTAGCTTACAATGAGCATGGACAGGTATATAAAGAGCATGGCCTCCAAAGAGGCCATAATGATCTGAAAAAAGTTAAACTTCGATGCAGTTCTGCCAGACACCGTGTATATTGCAGTATTCAAGAGCACAGAAAGCCTTGAAATTATCAATGTTGTTGATGTGGAAACTGGCTATTGGCTGTGAGTGCACAGGCTCGAAGTTCATCCTTCCAAGATCAATGGTCTTCCCATCCTTTGTGATGCCGTAAAGCTCCACCCATTCAATGTGATGTTCCACTGTGTTAGGATGAGGTACTTCCTTACCCACAACAACCCTTACAAAATCAGCACCTGTTGAACCGTGACCCCTTATGACCTCTATGGTCGGAACATGTTTCTCTTTACCTTCTACTTCTTTTCCTTTAAGTACTTCTCCAAATTGCATTATTTCACCTCTGATCTATATTGTTGATCTTTATTCTGTTAGTATCTTGCCTGCTGATGCTGTGGACACGCGAACAGAGAGATCCCTATCAAATATGAAAGATCCGCTCCATTCAGAATACAACGATCTCATATCCTTGCTCTGCATACCTGGCCATACTAGGATGCCCGAACATTTCATCACACAGGTGAAGCCCCTGTTCTTTGGCACTTTCAAGGCTATCCATCTTCTGAGCGCATGCCCTGCACACACAGTCCATAAGCCCTGCCTTCTTAACTTTCATGTAAAGGCTCGAAAATGGCTTAGTGGGATCGATGAGGTCGGATATGTTCCTGGTAGCCGAACCCTCTATGATCAGTTTTACATCATGCCCTCTTTCTTTCATGTCTATCGCATTCATCAGTGCGTGAGCAAAGCACATAGGCTCACCATTGAAAGCGAAAATAGCTATTTTTTTGCCCATATGGTCTCCTCCGATAAAGTCTAATGGCTACCCCTGATGGAATTGAGCAGATTGATATAAAGGATTAACGGTGTTCCTGACCCCCTGTGCAGAATATAGAGCATATTATCAGGGTGCTGCGTCAACCAGATATATTTAAATAATGAAAAACCCACTGTTACGGATACTATACAATCACTACATCATATTTATCGGAGAGTTGCAATGACGGTTCCAAAGGAATATATCCCTCATGAGGTCGAACCAAAGTGGAAGGAAGCATGGGACATGTCCATGTACCATTTCGACTGGGAAGATAATAATAGACCACAGTTCATCATCGACACACCTCCACCTTACCCCACTGGCAATTTCCATATAGGGAACTCCCTTAACTGGTGCTACATCGATTTTGTTGCCCGTTACAAGCGCATGTGCGGATACAACGTGATGTTCCCGCAGGGATGGGACTGCCATGGACTTCCCACAGAAGTAAAGGTAGAAGATATACACAATATCACAAAGAACCAGGTGCCCAGGGAAGAGTTCAGGAGAATGTGCCGTGAACTGACAACCAGCAACATTGCAAAAATGCGCGATACGATGATGAACTTGGGTTTCTCCGTGGACTGGAGCAATGAGTTCATTACAATGGAACCTGCATACTACTCCAAGACACAGCGCTCTTTCCGCAGGATGTATGATATGGGCAGGATCTACCAGTCCGAGCATCCGGTGAACTGGTGCCCGAGATGTGAAACTGCCATTGCCTTTGCTGAAGTGGAATATGAAGGCAGGAGCACGCAGCTTAATTTCCTTAATTTCGATAAACTGAAGATCGCCACCACCAGGCCTGAACTTATGGCAGCATGTGTGGCAGTTGCAATAAATCCTGAAGATGCACGCTACAACGCTCATATAGGAAGCAACGTAAAGGTTCCCCTATTCGGACATGAAGTACCAGTAATAGGAGATAATGTTGTCGATCCTGCGTTTGGTACGGGTGTTGTGATGATCTGTACCTTCGGTGACAAACAGGATGTACGCTGGTGGGTGGAACATAAACTTCCCCTGCGCAAGGCGATTGATAAGAACGGCCGTATGACGAAGATCGCAGGTAAATATGCAGATATGACGATCACTGAATGTAAGGAAGCCGTCATAGCAGATCTGAAG
>JAHFZE010000270.1 GCA_020854785.1 Methanomethylovorans sp. | reverse complement strand
ATCGATGAGCTCTTCCATCTGCACATCCTCTACAATACGCTTTACATCGTCACCGATGGTTTCTGCCACACATGTTGTGTGTACTGCGATGACTTCAGGCTGATAGATGGCCTCAATGTTGGCAAGGGCTTCCTTCAGGTTAGAAGCACCTCCGAACACTGCAGTACCTTCATAGAAACTGCTGCTTGTAGCTGCTGTAGGCTCACGGAAGTGCCTCGAAAGGCACATGCGCAGGTAAGACAGGCATCCCTGTGACCCGTGACTGTGGGGCATACAGTTGCGTATACCCATGGCCGCATACACAGCACCTATGGGCTGACAGATCTTCGCCGGGTTGACTACCAGTGCATCTCTGTGTACTTCTTCTATCGGGGTATAGTCTAACATCTCATTCCCTCCTTCTGCTCTGCCTTCCAGGGAGCCTTCATATACTTCCAGGTAGGGCTGTTCACTGCCATGTCCACATCCCTTGCGAAGTTAAGAACTCCCGAAAATCCGGTATATCTTCCACTGTAATCGTAGGAGTGTATCTGCCTGGATGGCACTCCCATCTTCTGAGCCCAGTACTTGTCCTTGATCCCCGAACAGAACAGGTCAGGCTTCAGCTCCTTTATGAGGAACTCTGTCTCGTAGTGGTTCAGGTCATCCACGACCACTGTGCCATCCCTGGTTTCGGGGAACATGCCTCCGTAGTCCATAAGCCCCATCTTTTCTTTGAGTTCCTTCATGCGTGCTTCACTTATGGCAGGTGTGAAGTTCTTATCCTTCTCATAGTGCAGATCTTCAAGTATGCTGCTTGATGCCTTTTCTTTCATGGTTTCCAGAATCTGTCTGCCTTCATAGTCGTCCCTGTGGGCGAACTGATATCCAGCGACCAACACCTTCATTCCAAGATCTTCGAACAGGTTCTGATAGTGGTGTGACCTGGAGCCACCGGAGTAGATGAATACCTTCTTACCCTGCAATTTCCTTCTGTATTTCTCAAGTTCGGGACGGATATTTGTCATTTCTTCGGCTATGACCTCTTCAGTGCGCTTTGTAAGCTCAGGGTCATCAAAGAACTTTGCCATCTTAATCAGGGACTTCCTGGTCCCTTTGATACCCACGTAGTTCACCTTAAGCCAGGGAACACCGTATTTCTCTTCCATCATGCGGTTGGTATAGTTGACAGACCTGTGGCATAGCAGTATGCTCAGCTTTGCCTGGTGGGCCTTTGCCAGGTTGTGGTACGAGCCGTCACCTGTAAAGCTTGATACTATGCGATATCCGATCTTCTCTAATAGGGGCTTTATTTCCCAGAGATCGCCTCCTATGTTGTATTCACCGAATATGTTGATGTCAAAAGGCGTGGGGTCCTCGAGCTCTTCGGTACCTATGATATGCTCCATGAGGACGTTGCTTGCAATGTGGTGTCCTGCGGACTGGCTGACCCCGCGGTAACCTTCACAGCGCAGGGCCATGACCTTTATGGCATGTTCCTTTTCTGCCTGCAGGGCCACTGATTCAATGTCATCGCCTATAAGACCCACTGGACAGGTGGCACAGATGGAGATGGCACCTGGCTTGAATATACGTACAGCATCATCAATTGCTGCCTTTAATTTCTTCTCGCCACCAAAAACTATGTCTGTTTCCTGTATGTCCGTGCAGAAACAGTATTGCATGTAGTTATCTCCACCCTCCTCGGCCTTCGCGAAGTTGCGTCTTGTTCCCCAGGTATAATATGCACAACCGATGGGCCCGTGTACGATATGTACCATGTCCTTGATGGGTCCCATGACCACACCCTTGCCTCCGGCAAAGGCACAGCCGCGGTTTGTCATAATGCCGGGTACCACCTTGCTGTTCGCTTCAATGTGCTGCTCCACGGAGCAGTCCCAGACGATCAAATGCTTCCTGCGGTCCTTTGCCACCTTTTCAGGATAGGCCCTGAGCATTTCATCAACAACATTCTGTGTAGCTTCTATTTCTGAGCTCACAGGTTTTCGCCTCCTACAGTGATCTCTCCTTCTTCTCCGGTCCTTATCCCCACAGCTTCGGGGATGTCTATGACGAAGATCTTTCCGTCTCCGAAATGCCCTGTATGGTTCACTTCTATGATCTTCCGGATGATGGTTGGTGCTGCCTTATCATCCACAACTATTGTAAACAGTCTCTTGGGTACAAACGGCATGCACTCCTTTGTGGCAATGCCTTGCGGCTGTGGAAGGGGCGGATCGAACTCATAACAGAGTCCTTTTTGCTTTCCTCTTCCCATTACCTTCTGCACGGTGAAAGAGGGATATCCGCAGTCAGAAAGTATATCCCTGGTCCTTTGCATCTTGTTCATGCGGATTATTGCCGTTATTTCTTTCATTTTGTCCCCCCGGGTCTCTTACAGGACTGCTTCTCCGGTACGTATCGTATATGCGTTTTCCACAGGGCTCACGAAGATCTTCCCATCACCATACTTGCCGGTGCGTGCGGCCTTTTTTATTATATTGATGACAACTGGCTTTTCCTCGTCACTCACCACCATCATCAGCATTGTTTTTGGCAGTTCATCGAACTGTACTTCTGCTGTGTGGATACCTCTTTGCTTGCCCCGGCCAAAAACGTCCATCTTGGTGAGGGAAACGTAACCTTCCTTCTCAAGTGATTCAACAATGTCTGTGACCTTGTCGGGCCTTACTATTGCACGGATCATCTGCATTTTTCCACCTCACAGTTCGATTATACCAAACTCTACCATCATTGATTCCAGTGCATCCATTTCCAGCGGCTTTGGAACTACGAACTTGTCGTTGTCCTCGATGTTCTCTGCGAGGGTCAGGTATTCCTGTGCCTGCTGACAGTTCGGATCGAAATCAATGACTGTCTTCTTGTTGATCTCTGCTCTCTGCACGATGTTATCTCTGGGCACGAAATGAATCAGCTTGCTTCCGAGCCTGTCCGCAAATGCCTCCAAGAGCTCGCGTTCTCCATCCACCTTTCTGCTGTTGCAGATTATGCCACCGAGCCGCGCTCCCCCCTTTGCATACTTCTGTATACCCTTACAGATGTTATTTGCAGCGTAGATGGCCATGAGTTCTCCGCTGGCGACAATGTAGATCTCCTTTGCCTTTCCTTCACGGATGGGCATTGCGAATCCCCCACATACCACGTCACCCAGCACATCGTAGAACACATAATCTAGGTCATTCTCGTATGCTCCCAGGTTTTCCAGAAGACCAATGGATGTGATGATTCCCCTGCCTGCACATCCTACACCAGGCTCCGGTCCTCCGGATTCCACGCACTTTATCCCGCTGAATCCGGTCTGCAGGAGGTTATCAAGTTCTACTGATTCATCTCCTTCTGACCTTAACGTATCAAGCACTGTCTTCTGGCTGAGGCCCCCAAGCAGCATCCTTGTCGAATCTGCCTTGGGGTCACATCCTACAAGCATGATCCTCTTTCCCATTGTCGCAAGCGCTGCTGTGAGGTTCTGGGTCGTTGTTGACTTCCCGATCCCTCCCTTTCCATAAATTGCTACCTGACGCATTGATTTCACCTTGGTTTTTAGCATGCGTGTACTATATTATTCCATATACTTTATAGTTTATAGTACATCGGAATCCTATGTACTATGTTTTTATATATAAAAATTTTGCTAATTGAACATTACATATAGACCTGATGTGATCACAAGCATAATTTTATCAGTGAGTTTTAAAAATGAGTAAATGATTTAAACTCACTTTTTATTTTGGTTGATGCAATTTTTGTTTAATTTCATAAAACATCATAGGTAATTTGCACTGTGTGGTCTACTCTTTTCTTTACGGTCCTATCTAATGGTGTCCGATATTTCCAGATCAAAGGATCAGAAAAAACGGTCCATGTGGACAAGATCATTTTTCCATGTTAGCGCATACCTATATTATCTTCAAAGTTATATATGCTGCTTTTTTGATAATATTTATTAATAATAATACAATGGGTATCAGGAAAGCAGCTTAACCATTCAATATTTTCATAATGACAATGCAGGACTACAACCTAAATTATTATATATGTTCAAATTAAACACTATTCAGAAAGATTGGTGAAGGGATCTATGAAAAAGATCGCATTGCTACAGAACTTTGTAGATGAAATGCCAAACTTATTCAAAAGGCTCGAGGAGAATGGCTATTCTGTTTTGACAAGCTCTCTTGCTAACGAAAATGTGATCTCTGAACTCAAAAGGAACCAATATGATGTCCTTTTGCTGGATATGTCCGGTGCGCCGACCGAGGAATTAAGGAAAGATCAGTACCTTTCTGAAATAAGTGATCATATTCCTATCGTTTTGATAGCTCCTTCTATGGACCATTCCTTGCTAGAGGCATTAGATAATGTGCACATTTTTGGCTGTCTGATCACACCGTTCTCAGATGGGCAGTTACGTGCAACCATTGAATTGGCATGTCATGATCACAGCATTTCAAAAAGATCAGTTTCACACATAAAAAATACCCTGGCCGAAAACGAGAGAAGTTATGCTATGCTTCTCTCTAACCTGCCTGGTATGGTATATAGGTGTGAAAATGACCGGGACTGGACCATGCGATTTGTTTCGGAAGGCTGTTACAAATTAACAGGCTATGGGCCGGAAGCCATTTTGAACAACCGGTATATATCGTTCAATGACCTCATAACCCCGGAAAACCGCGAACGTCTCTGGCAGAAATGGCAGGAAGTTCTTGCAAGGAAAGGAACATTCGAGGATGAATATACTATAACCACTGCCAGCGGAGAGGTGAAATGGGTATGGGAGCAGGGAAATGGAGTTTATGACGATAATGGTGAACTAATAGCTATCGAGGGTTTCATTAGCGATCTCACTAAGCAAAAGAAAGTGCAAGAAGCCCTGATAGAGAGCGAGTCCCGTTATCGCAGCCTATTCGAGAACGATCATGCTGCAATGCTGATCGTGGATCCTGAAAGCGGTGCCATCATAGATGCAAATCCGGCAGCAGTATCTTTCTATGGCTGGACACGTGAAGAACTCAGAAGTAAGAACATCAAAGAGATCAACATATTGTCTCCTTCAGAGATAAAAAAGGAAATGGACCGTGCGACTAAAACCCAGAGTACCCATTTCTTTTTTAAACACTGTCTGGCAGATGGTTCTGTCAGGGATGTGGAGGTTTTCAGCGGTCCTATTTTTATGGACAGAAAAATGCTCCTTTATTCTATCATAAATGACATCACAGAGCGTAACAGGATGGAGCAGGAGCTTCTTCTGAACCAGTTCTGTATCGACCATTCAGCCGTCGGGATATTCCGTATCGAAGAGCCTGATGGTAGAATAGTCAGCGTTAATGATCATGCATGCAAGTCCTTGGGTTATTCGCGCGAGGAACTATGTTCAATGAACGTATTGGACATTGATCCGACATTTACTCTTGAAACTTGGCTCAAGCATCGGCAAAATATAAGGCAATTAAAATCGGGAACAATTGAGACCATTCACAAGAGAAAGGATGGTACTGAATTTCCTGTAGAGGTTACTGTTACTTATATGGAATATGAGGGAACACTATTCTCTCTTTCTTTCGCAAGGGATATAACCAAGCGTAAGGTGGCAGAAGAGGCTCTCAAGGAAAGTGAAGAGTTCTTCAGGACCACTTTATACAGTATCGGTGATGGGGTCATCACCACTGACACTAACGGTTGCTTACGGCAAATGAACCCTGTTGCTGAGAAGCTCACCGGCTGGACAGAGGCAGAAGCCAGGGGAAAAAGGCTTGAGGAAATTTTCAACATCGTCAATGAAGATACGAGGCAGCAGGTTGAGATCCCAGTGCGCAGAGTATTGAGGGAAGGCCGGGTAGTAGGCCTGGCAAACCATACGCT
>JAHFZE010000196.1 GCA_020854785.1 Methanomethylovorans sp. | reverse complement strand
CGCCGGGCTTCCTTTTGACAAGCCCAAATACGGCAGATTCATGGACAACGGAGAGTGGATGATCTTCCAGGGAGGAAGGATGTCGTGGAAAGAATACTATTACAGGGTCGGCAATAAAAATATCGGACGAAATCAGATAACGCTTGAGCCATTTGGTCGAAGGAATTTTTTTGAATTATTCGAAGGAGAGAGGCTCATAATTCGGATCCTTAAAATGCCCCTGATATCAGCTAAATTCTATAGGACAGAGATCCTTGAAAGGGCTCCGATGGGAGTTCCTCCTATGGAAGGCGGTTCGCGCTGATCAAATATAAAGATCGATCATAAAAAAAATTATCCCTGAAGCACCTATCATAATTTCAGGAAAAGATTCCAACTTTTTCCTCCGCTTTTCAAAAGCTCCTCTGAAGACTTTGCCTGCAAAAGGTATCAAAATCAACTGAACAAGCATCAATTTGATCCAGAAGAAAACAAAATCGACAAGATACATTTTGAAGCCGATCAAACCCAGTGCTATACCCACCCTCATCGAAAAAAAGACCGATACTATCATCGCAGGCGCAAGCATTGAACGTATAGCGTCAAATATCTCCGGGATCTGGACGTTGTCAACGATCCTTGACTTAGTGATCCCCCTCGACGGCGATACTATTGTAAGCAGCAGCAGAAACATCACTGTGCCAAGTTTTCCAAAAGGTCCCGTCACAGTCCAGAGCGATGTTGCGGAAAAGGTTTCAAAACTGAAAATACTGCCGGGCATGCCCCTGTGAAGAGCATACCAGGAAAGGGTCGCGCCCATCGCTATCATCGTTACCGCTAATTTTGAAAGAACAAAAAGCTCTTTACTGTCAAAAGATTGGTATATTTCTCCCGAAAAGATCTTCATCCCTCTTATGTAGAGTCCCTGAGATGCAAGAAGAAGAAATATCACAACGACAAAGTCGCCTTCTGTCTCTACGAACTGGGGAAGTGAGCCCATTGGCATGAACAGGAAGATCGTAAGCAGGGAAATGCAGGATGCGTAAAGCAACGGTGGCGGGCACTTTTCTGAACAGCGCCCCGCCAGGAACCTTTTATATGGGGCAAGCAAGGAAGCATTGGTACCGTGCATACCGTAGAGCACGTTTTCTGCACCTATCAAAAGCAAAGATATGGTCAAAACAAGGGTCAAAAGTGAGACGCCCGAAATAAATGTCAGTAAAAGAGAAAAAAGCATTTTTTAGCCTTTCTGCGGTGTCGGTTATTTTTTTACACCGTTGAATTATACTACATCAGCAAGTCCCTTTTCCCTGAGCTTCATAAGTACAGAGGGCTCTATAGTTTTTAATTTATATTTCATCCATAAGGCCAGGGAAATTGCTCCAAACCCAAAAACCAGTCCTGAAAATGTCCCCCCGAAAATATCCGCTAAAGCGCCCGCAGTCAAGGATCCAAGTGGTCCGATGCCTATGCTTCCCACTGTGTAGAGACTCATCACACGCCCTCTCTTGTCATCCTCGATTATGCTTTGGACAAGAGTATTGAAGCAGACGGATCCTGTTGACATTCCAAAGCCTAAAATCGTGAGAGCCGCACATGAGAGTTCTATCGATCTTGAAAGAGAGAAGGCCGCAAGTCCAAATCCAAACATGCCTACACTGTATATTGCCCTTATGTGCAACTTCCACAGTGGAACTAGGCTTGCCTGGTAAATGACCCCGGTAATTGCTCCAAGTCCTACAGAACCAAGAAAAAACCCCAGAACGGATGCATCTCCGTCAAAGACATTCCTGGCAAAGAAAGGCAGCAGCGTGCTGTAGGGAAAGCAAAGAAAGAAAAAGAGTGATGATGTCATAAGTATTCTCTTCAGCGCATGAAATCGCATCGTATAATCCAGACCCTCTTTGAAGCCCTGCCATCCGGTCTGGCGGACAGGCATTTCAACTTTTTTTATCTTCAGGCGTGTGAGTGAGAATATTACTGCTATATATGCGATGCCGTTAAGGAAAAAGCACATCGTCTCACCCACGGCCTGTATTGCAAATCCCGCAAATGCAGGGCCTACGAGGCGCGCAAGATTAAAGATCGTAGAGTTTATCGTCAGTGCGCTGTTTAGCTGGTCAGGCCTGTCGAGCATCCTCACTACGCTCGCCTGGCGTGCGGGAAGATCTATAGAGGTAACCAGCCCAAGCATAAAACTTAAAAATAGTACCTGCTGATATCTGATTATTCCTGTGAAATCAAGAAACGCAAGGGAAAAGGCCTGTAACATACAAAGAGACTGAGTAATTATCAATATCTTTTTCATGTCGTACCGGTCCAGGATGTGGCCGGCAAAAAATCCTGTGATAAGTATAGGAGCCTGGTTTGAAAGCTCAACAAGACCAAGACCTGTTGCAGAACCTGTGAGCCTCAAAACAAGCCAGCTCATGGCAAGTCTCTGCATCCAGGTGCCGACAAGGGATACAGACTGTCCAAATATGAATATTCGAAAATTTATGGCCCCAAGAGCCATAAAAGCCTTCATTTGATAGATCCGGTTCAGCATATGACCTCTCTCCGGGTTTAAGTCCTGAATAGAGTATAACAGATGCTTTCTGCCTCAGACGAACTAAAAAAAGGCCTCGCTTATGCGAGGCCTTTACTGTTGAACTATTGCTGAAAGTGCTCTTACTTAATGAGTCCCTTCTCTTTGTAGAACTTCGCTGCACCGGGGTGAAGAGGTGCTGTAAGTCCGTCGAGTGCGCCCTTAAGTGTGATTTCCTTACCCTTTGCGTGAACTGCTGCGATATCGTCAAGGTTCTTGAACATTGAGCTTACAAAATCATAGATCTGCTGTTCGGGAACATCTTCGTGGGTGATAAGGATCGCCATAACGGCAGGTGTTACTGTGTCCTTGTCTATACCCTTGTAAGTCCCGCCGGGGATCTTGCTGGCAACAAAGAAGGGATATTCCTTGTGCAGCTTGTCAAGGAACGGCTTGTCAAAGTTGAGAAGGCCTACGTCCTTGGTCGTTGTAAGGTCCATTATCGCTGCTGTCGGGAAACCTGCTACAACGAAACCTGCATCGATCTGGTTGTCCTTAAAGCGGCTTGCAGTCGCACCGAAGTCCAGGAAGTTTGCCTGTTTGAGATCTTTGTAGGTAAGTCCCGCTACTCCGAAAATAGCCTGAACGTCGCCTTCGACACCTGAACCGGGGGCTCCAACGCCTACGCGCTTGCCTTTAAGGTCATTGATCGATTTGATGCCTGCATCTTTGGCAATGACTACCTGTACGTGCTCAGGATAGAGGGAGGCAATGGCACGGATATTCTTGAGGGGCTTGCCCTGGAACATCAGCTGACCATTTACAGCCCAATAGGTAATGTCGTTCTGTACGAACGCGATCTCGATACCCTTTGTGGAGATAAGGTTTGCATTTGCTACTGAAGCATTTCCTGTCTCCGCCGTGCACTGGATCTTTCCGTCTTTTGTTACCGCTGCTGCAAGGGCTCCGCCTACTGCATAGTAGGTGCCGGAAGTGCCGCCTGTTGCGACGGACATGTATGTTGCTGCTGAAGCCACTGCTGTAAATGAAAATGCTGCAAGAAGCGCTACAAGTGTTACGATGATGACTTTCTTCATTAATTGTTCCTCCCTATAATGATTTTATGTTTGTTGAGCGAACTGATATCAGCCCGCATACAACCAGATTCTAGAACATAAAACTGTTTATTGAATCAGTATTTAATACATAAATTTGCCTATTCTGACTTATCTGTATTTTCCGCAACTGCCTCAGCTGCTCTCTTCTTAGCTATGCTTTTGGCTTTTGCTGTCTGTATTACATAAATAAGCACCAAAACAGCAATTCCGCCCGCATCAGTCATGGTACCCGGAATAAGGAGGCCAAGAGCTCCCGCAAAGGCTACCAGACGAAGATAGAGTGGTATTGTGGCTTTGTAGTAGCCGATAGTAAACATTGAGAGCAGGAATACTCCGAGCATAGCCGTGAAAATAGCCTGGACCATCTGGAGAGGCACCACATCAATAAAGAGGAGCATCGGATTATAGACATATATATACGGAATCAGAAATCCCGCAAGGGCAAGCTTAAAGGCCGTTACCCCCGTCTTCATCGGATCAGATCCTGCGATGCCCGAGCCTGCATATGCCGCGAGGGCGACAGGAGGAGTCAGGTCTGCTGCTATACCGAAATAGAAGACAAACATGTATGCCGCTTTTGCAGGTACTCCCAGCTTAAAGAGGGCAGGTGCCGCCATAGTGCTTGTAACTATGAAATTTGCTGTTGTCGGCAGTCCTGTCCCGAGGATTATACTGGCAATCATGGTATAAAAGAGGGTAAGGATCTTGCTTCCGCCGGCAAGAGTGACTATCGCGTTTGCTATTCGAAGCGCCAGGCCTGTAAGCGTGCCCATACCTACTACCATTCCGACAGTAGCACATGCGCATGCAACACCTATGGCACCCCTTGCTCCTGACTGGAATGCCTCCAGAATACGGGTCGGTGTCAATCTGGTTTCCTTGTTAAGCCACGAAAGAGCAAAGCTTACAAGAATGCCGTTAAATGCAGCTCTCAGCGGAGTATATCCGGCGATAAGAAAATATATTATAGCGATCAACGGTATAAGAAGGAAACCCTTTGATTTAAGCAGCGGCCAAAGCGGAGGAAGCTGCGTCCAAGGAATACCTTTAAGTCCCAGCCTTGTAGCTTCAAAGTGTACCTGGACCATGACTGCAAAGTAGTAGAGAAGTGCGGGAACTACTGCAGCAAGAGCCACTTCCAGATATGGCACTCCAAGGAACTGTGCCATTATGAAGGCACCTGCTCCCATTACGGGAGGCATTATCTGTCCCCCAGTGGATGCAACTGCTTCGACTGCGCCCGCAAAATGCGGCTCATAGCCAACGCTCTTCATTAGAGGAATGGTGAACATTCCGGTCGTACATACGTTTGCGACTGATGATCCTGAAACTGTACCCATAAGGCCGGAACTGACAACTGCGACCTTTGCAGGCCCTCCTGTAGACCAGCCCGCCAGGGCCATCGAAAGGTCGATGATAAATTTCCCGAGCCCCGTCTTTTCAAGCACAGAACCGAAAAGTATAAACATGAAGACAAAGGTCGAAGATACTTCCAGCGGCGTGCCGAAGATGCCTTCAGTTCCAAGATACATGTGGTTTACGATACGGGGGATAGAAAATCCTCTGTGGGCTATCATGTCTGGAAGGGAGCGACCGAAATAGCAGTACAGGAGCGCTGTGACAGCAAGACATGGCAGTACCGGGTTCGATATCCTCCTGGTAGCCTCCAGCAATGTCACTATAAGCAGGAATCCCATAATTAGGTCAGTCTGTGTCGGAAGTCCGGCTCTGGTCGTCAGTTCGTTGAAGAAAACGACAAGATACATGGCTGAAGCCACTCCGACCGCACCAAGTATAAAATCATAGAAAGGGATCCCGCTCGTCTTAGAATGCTTGGAGCTTGCAGGGTAGAGAAGGAAGACAAGGCAAAGGGTAAAGGCAAGGTGCACCGCTCCCTGTTTCTGCGCAAGAAGAAGTCCGAAACCGGAAGTATAGAAATGGAAGCATGACATCGCTATAGCTATCAAAGCTACAAGTTTTGACTGCCAGCCTTCCAGCGTCCTGAAGCGCGCTTCTGTATCATATTTGCGCATAAGGTCGTCAAGATCTATCTTCTGATCTCCTTCCTGCACCACTTCTGCTGTTTTTATTTCTGTTTCACTCACTATAAATTCCTCCCTCGTGGAGACTTTACATATGTTACATTTTTAGCACAAACGTCTTTAATCTTCGTTTATAAAATTTAATCTGTCAAGGCATCTATAAGATTTTTGATTATTTAAATTTTCAATGTGTCATTTTTGATATTTCTTTACATATTAAAACGGAACGTGAAGTACCCAGCCTGTTTGCTCCTGCTGCTATCATTGCCATTGCGCTTTCCCTGTCTCTTATGCCTCCTGACGCCTTAACGCCTATTGCCGGAGGCAAATTTCTTCTGATAAGTTCAACATGCCTGACAGTTGCACCTCCCGATGAAAACCCTGTAGAAGTTTTTAAAAAATGTGCGCCGGCTTTAACTGCCTCGCTGCAGGCTTTTAATATTTCATCGTCTTCCAGAAGGCAGGTTTCAAGGATCACTTTGACCGTACAATAAGGAACAGATCTTACGACCCCTGCGATATCTTCTCTGAGAAGATCGTACGAACCGTTCTTGGCATGTGAAATGTTCATCACCATATCGATCTCTGCCGCCCCGTCCTTGTAAGCCTTCTCTGCCTCGTAGACCTTTGATGACATTGTGTTCGCTCCAAGAGGAAAACCCACAACAGAGCAAACTTTTACACCTTTGCCATTGAGCCTTTCTGAAACTAAAGCCACATAACAAGGATTGACGCAGACTGATGCAAACTTCCACTCCAAAGCCTCTTCGCAGAGCCTTAGAATATCATCTTTTTTAGCTGCAGGATCTAAATTTGTGTGATCTATTAAAGATGCGAGGTTCAATTGTACCACTCCATTTTTATTTTACCCCAAATCCATGATTCTGTACCACTTCATCGAAGATCGACAGTCCGGGAAGTGCGCTGGCCCTTGGATATCTGTGTGTTATCTTGTAATAGACAAGATCAGGAGGCGCTTCGGAGATTTTTTGAAATACTATCCTTTCATTGACTGCCTTAAGTTCTTCCATGGCAGAACAGGGAACCATACACCACTGTCCCGGCTTGTCCATGAAAGCTCCAACAAGATTGACAGAATCAAGTCTCATCTTGGCAGTCCTTATGGGATCCCAAATATGGTCGTGCCACAGACGGTATCCGCTGCTCCATTCGATGTAGAACTCAAGCTCCGGCATCAATAATTCCGGTTGGATCACATTTGATACACTTTCATCTTCATTAGGTATTCTGGCAACAACAAGGCTTTCCTTAAAAAAGGGATCTATCTGGACGTACCTCGTAGTTTCTTCATGGAGGACGATCGCAAGATCTATTGCGCGGCTTTCAACCGCCTGGTACATCTGGTCGGTGGGATCTGTCAGCAGCCTTAGGTAAACAGGAGGCTCATGTTCCAGCAGGTCCTTGTATACTTTTGGCAGAAGCCTGTAGTTTACTGTCTCGGAACCTCCTATGGCCAGTGAAAAAGCAGAACCTGGGTTACGTGCGTTCCCGATCTCCCTGCTCACCTCCTG
>JAHFZE010000213.1 GCA_020854785.1 Methanomethylovorans sp. | reverse complement strand
TCCTGTGTCCTCTTTTTAAAAGGTTCCATCTTAAAGGACAGCAGGAAAACACCAAATATCATAGCGCCTGCTATGAGGAAGGTACCTGCATCAAAGAAAGAGAACATGAAGCCTCCTGCTACAAGCCCTATGATGCTGGCAAGACCGATGAAACTGGTAGATGCACCCTGTACAGCCCCTTGATATTCCTTTTTAGCTGTTTTGGACAGTATGGACATCAATGAAGGCCACATAAACCCGTTCCCCACTGCAAAGAAAACCAATGCACAGTATGTGATAAGATCAGTACCGAAAACCAGCAGCATGAAATTAATGCATAGAACGAAGCTGCCAAAAGTGAACAATGCTGCATCGGAATATCTTTTACTGGCCCATGAGAGCACAGGACCTTCAACAACAACAAGCAGCAGGCTGAGCGCAGAAAAATACAGGCCAAGGGTAGCTGCATTCCATGTGAGGTTATTTGCGGCATGTACCGGAAAGGCCGTATAGAATATATTGTAACCGAGGAAAATAAGGAAATAGATAAGTAAAAGGCTGAAAATACCTTGCATCCTTATCACTTCCATAAAGCCGGGTTTATTTGTGCTGTTCGATGTTCCGGCCTGCATCTCCGTGTGTTGCGCTTCATCACCCTGGACCTGAGGGTCATGCAAGCCATGTGTCCTGGGCTCCGGCACAAGAAAAGCTATCATCAATATTCCTGCGAACGATATCAGGACTGCAGCGATCACAGGCAGGATCTCACCGTACACTGTAACGCTCAGTATGCCTGCAGGCGCCGGTCCGAATATGAAGCCCAGGTTCGTTGAAACCGAAAGCTTACCATATACGCTGCTCCTGTCCTTGTCCTCAGTGATGTCAGCAAGATAGGCATTGGCAACGGATACATTTCCGCCTGTCAGACCATCAAAGGCCCGGGCTATGAATATGAGCAGCAAGGGCAGGGTGAGGACGAAAGTGCCCAGCACGCCTGATCTCACGTCGGCTATCCTGGTAATGGGAATGAGCATAGCTGCCAGAAAAATGAGCCAGGAAATAAATGTACCCACCTGGCTTAGGAACAGGACCTTTTTACGGCCATATATATCTGACCATCTTCCAAGCAACGGTCCTCCCACTAGCTGAAAGACAGGGTACATTGAAGCTGCAAGACCATAGATGATAGCATTGCCTCCGAACCTTTCCACAAGGAATATAAGGAAAGGGAGAACCAGGCTTAGTCCAAGGGTACCGATGAAGTTGACAGCGAGCAGAGGATATATAGAGATCTTGGGTTCCGCCATCAATCAATATATGGAACTTGCTGATATTAAAAATTTTGCAGATGGTACATAAGAAACAGATTTATGTTATACCTCATCATTCATAGGCATGGAAGAACTGTATTTTAGCGACTGTTATCTCAAAGAGTTCGATGCCTTAGTTGAAGATGTGGTCGATGAACGATACATCTTACTGGATAGGACAGCATTCTACCCCGAGGCCGGAGGACAGCCTCCTGATACCGGCTTTCTGTACTGCGCCGGTAAAGGATATCCGGTTACAGGCGTGAGGAAAGCCGATGGGAGAGTATATCATGAAATAGGGATAACCGGACTAAAAAAGGGAGATACGGTACGGGGGGTTATCGACTGGGACCGGAGATACCTGCTGATGCGCTACCACACAGCATGTCATATCCTGAGCGCTATCATACATAACGAGACCGGTGCTAAGATAAGCGGTAACCAATTATCAGAGGATAAGACGCGTGTGGATTTCTCCCTGGAGGAGTTCGACAGGGAACAACTCAAGGCCTATGAAGCAAAGGTCAACGACGTGATAGACAGGAACATTCCTGTCAGCATTGAAACAATGGACCGTGAAGAAGCCTTCAGGATACCTTCGGTGGTAAAACTTAAAGATGCTTTTCCCCCGGAAGTCCTTTACATAAGAGTTATCACAATCCCTGGCATTGACAGGCAGGCCTGTGGAGGAACACATGTTGCCAGTACCGGAGAAATACCGCACATAGATGTATTCAAGGCCGAAAATAAAGGCAAGAACAACAGGCGTGTCTATTTTCGTTTCAGAGAATAGTGCTGTTCCGGGAATACGCGTACAGATATGGGCTGGATATGAGCCTCCTATAAGGAAGATATATGTATGTACAATATCTTTTCAGGTGTATTGCTGTAATAACAACTGCTAAATATACTTGCATGGTAGTTAGAGTTGGACTTAACATACTGCAAACAGGTGGAAATTGGCTTAAGTCGCCATGACCATATCATCCATTTACAGGAGACATACAGATGAAGATATTAGTCAGTGATCCCTTATCCGAGGAAGGCTTGGCAATGCTCCAGAAACATTTTGATGTAGATGTTATCACGGGCTTGTCCGAAAGCGAGCTGTCAGCAAAGATAGTCAACTATGATGCTCTTGTCATCCGCAGTGGAACACAGGTCACGAGAAAGGTTATCGGAGCTACCAGGAATCTCAAGATCATAGGCCGGGCAGGAGTGGGGGTTGACAATGTCGATGTTGAAGCAGCTACTGAAAAAGGCATAATCGTTACCAATGCACCAGAAGGAAATATGCTTTCTGCTGCAGAGCACACTATTGCCATGATGATGTCCATGGCAAGGAACATACCGCAGGCAAACGCTTCAATGAAGGCAGGAAAATGGGAACGTAAGAATTTCATGGGTGTGGAGGTCAACGGCAAGGTGCTGGGGGTTATCGGTCTGGGACGTATTGGGACGGAAGTTGCTAAAAGGGCACAGGGCCTGAACATGACCATAATGGGATATGATCCCTACATATCAAAAGAAAAAGCACAGGAGCTTGGAATAAAACTGGCCACAGTAAAGGAGATCGCAGAGAATGCAGACTTCATTACAGTGCATACACCACTTACGAAAGAGACCAGGAACATCCTTGATACTGAAGAGTTCAATGTCATGAAGAGAACTGCAAGGGTCATCAATTGTGCCCGCGGAGGCATCATCAATGAAGAAGCTCTAGCCGAGGCCCTCAAGAGCGGACGGATCACAGGGGCGGCACTTGATGTGTTCGTCAACGAACCTCCAAAGGGCAGCCCTTTGCTCGATTGTGACAATCTTATCATGACCCCGCACCTGGGAGCATCCACCGAGGAAGCGCAGGTAAATGTGGCTATCACTATCGCAGAGGAAGTGATCTCAGTACTTAATGGCGGGACGGCAAAGAACGCGATCAATATACCTTCCGTAAAACCGGAAGTGCTGAGGGTTCTTGCGCCTTATATAGATCTTGCAGAGACCATGGCGGATGTCTGTGCCCAGCTGCTTGGCACCAGCTATGAGAAAGTGGAGATATCATATAACGGAGAGATCGCTGAGAAGGACACCAGGCCGGTTACAGTTGCCGCTTTGAAGGGAATGCTGCAGAATGCCCTGGGTTCCAGTGTGAACTATGTGAACGCTCCTGCACTTGCAAGATCAAGGAAGATCGAAGTGATAGAGAGCAGATCCGAAACTTCAGGAGAACGGGGCTCTGAGATCCAGATCAAACTTAGCAATAATGGTGAATCCGTATCCATTGCCGGGACCATAATAGGAAACGAAGCCCGGATCATTGGAATTGACGGAGAGCGTGTGGATATAGTCCCATCCGGTTATATGATAGTTGCAAAGCACATCAACAGACCTAATGTGATAGGTCCTTGCTGCATGGTGCTTGGAAAGAACAACATCAACATATCGGGCATGCAGGTTGGCAGAGCAGCTATCGGGGGAGTTACTATCATGACCCTTAACGTAGATTCCGAAGTATCTCCTGCCATTCTGGAAGAAATGCGTAGCGTTGATGGGATATTAACAGCGAAACTTGTCAAGCTCTGAAAGCCATAGGTCTATCAAACTATTGGTAATATGACCTATTCCAGGTCCTAACCATGAGAAAGCGCATATATCACAAGTTCCCTCATAGGGAGATCGAGTTCGAACAGAAGTACCGATACCATTCGGACCTTCCCTATCTTGTAAAAGTAATGGCGAACATGAATGGGAAATTCGGGATGTTCGTCACCGAATCTGTAGTGCAGAGAGGGCACCGGATCCAGGCAAAAAGGGAGATCAGTGTGGAGATTGTGCGTAATGGAGTGGACTTTGAGCCCCTTAACTACAAGAATGTGGATCAGATGATCGACACGATCGAAAAGGAGGGTATGATAGATTTCAAGGTGGTCCTTAATTACAGTTACCTGGATGGGAAATATAATCGTGTGCCTTTCAGAGGAGATACTTACCTTGTACGTGCCCTGCTTGAGAACGAGGTGCTCGTACTGCAGATACACAGGATAGAAGGGCCCGGCAGGACTGAAGCCGGAAGAGTTGCGGATACCATCATAGAGGAAATTAGGCGCGGATCCTGATGGATGAGTTCCTGTACGTTGTATCAGCACCTTTCAAACAGCATGCTGCTGATCGCATTTCTATAAGGGATTTTGAGTTTGCCCTTTCTTTCGGCCTGAAATGGATGTCACCTGAGAATGCGTCAAAGGTCAGGGATACAGCTCTTGCCCTGCGCTTATTGGAGGTGGACGATAATAAGCTGGCCCCGACATTCGATATAGGAAAAGTGGAGATACCCCGCGGTTTTCGTCCTTCGGAAAGAATATTCCATGAGAGACCCCTGATAGAACAGATCATGGCCATGATCGCTGCCTGTTCAGGTATGGATAATCGAAATGTGGCTGCTCTGATAAGCAGAAAACAGGAAAGCCTGGGGGACATGGTGGATATCGAGATAGCGGCACTTTTAGTTGCCAGGGAAATTGGGTGTGACATAAGCAGGATCTATTCAAAAGTGCTGGCGGACATGTTCCCAAACATGGAGTGAACCACACAATCTTTATGTACTAGTAATAGTATTCAAGAGTCAGATGTCCTTATGGACATAGAATACCCTGAAGAACACTCATGGATGTTCGAACGCGGTCTACCTGCGTGAGTAAGGTCCGGATGATCTTGCGGAGGGACATTATGGGAAACAAGACACAAAGAAAAGTTACAAGAAAAACAAACCCCAGAATACCTGAACTTATATCCACTCTCAAGGAAGAGTCAAGGAACAATGATGTTCTGATCTG
This sequence comes from Methanomethylovorans sp., assembly GCA_020854785.1. Classification (GTDB taxonomy): domain Archaea; phylum Halobacteriota; class Methanosarcinia; order Methanosarcinales; family Methanosarcinaceae; genus Methanomethylovorans. The sequence continues at coordinate 5,794 of JAHFZE010000213.1, read as the reverse complement.
GAGAGATATTGCAAAAAGACTGGAGAAGCCAAGCCGTAGGTATGCTCAGGTCAATCTCAGTAAGATCAACAGATACGCTAAGGAAGGAGAGGTCGTCCTTATACCCGGTAAAGTACTGGGTGCTGGCGAACTTAAGACATCAGTAACTATTGCAGCACTTGATTTCAGTGGCACGGCCATTGACAAGATAAATGAGATCGGTGGCAAATATCTGACGATCGAGCAGATCCTTGAAGAGAACCCCAGCGGATCAAAGATAAGGATACTGCAGTAAGAGGTGTTGAAGATGACAATAATCGATGCCAATGGGCTTATTCTGGGAAGGCTTGCAAGTGATGTGGCAAAGCGGCTGCTTGCAGGGGAAAAAGTAGACATAGTTAATGCTGAAAAGGCAGTGATCTCTGGTTCCAGGCTTGATACTATTGCAGAATACAGGAACAAGATCTCTATAGGTTCTACCGAATTTGGTCCTCATTTCCCGAAAAGGCCGGAACGTATCCTTAAAAGGACAGTTAGAGGAATGTTGCCTTACAGGAGAGCAAGAGGACGCGATGCGATGGCCCGCCTTAAGGTGCATGTAGGGGTCCCGCTCGAACTAAAGGACAAGGAAATGATACAGGTTGCCGAAGCAAGTATGAAGAGGCTCAGTTCTAACAAGTATATGAGACTTGGGGACGTGAGCACAAAGATAGGCGGCAAGTTCTAAGGAGGATCATCATGTCAAACAAAGTAGTCAATTCATCAGGTAAGAACAAGACCGCAATTGCCCGTGCCACTATTCAAAAAGGAGCTGGCAGAACCCGCATAAACAAGAAACCCGTTGAGATATATGAGCCTGAGTTCGCAAAGATGAAGATATACGAATCCCTTATGCTTGCAGGAGATCTTGCAGAGGGGCTCGACATCGACGTGAAAGTAAGCGGCGGGGGAATAATAGGACAGGCCAATGCCATAAGAACAGCTATTGCAAGAGGTATAGTGGAATGGGCCAATGATACCAATCTTCGTGATGCATATATGGCATATGACCGTAACCTTCTTGTTAACGATTCCAGGCAGAAAGAGACCAAAAAGTTTGGTGGACCTGGTGCACGTGCTAAGTATCAGAAATCATACAGGTAAGGCATATATAGATGATACCAGTCCGTTGTTTCAGTTGTGGTAAAGTGATCGCAAACAGCTGGGATGAATACAAAAGGAGAACTAAAGACGGTGAAGATCCTGCCCGGGTCATGGACGACCTGGGTATCACACGTTACTGCTGCCGTCGGATACTCCTGTCCCATGTGGAGCTTGTAGATACACTGGCACCATATCAGTAAGGGACCGTAGGGTAGCCTGGACCATCCTTCGGCGTTCGGGACGTACTGTGTAGTGCGCGAATTACGCCGGAACCTGAGTTCAAATCTCAGCGGTCCCATTCCCTTACTCTTACTGTAGATTAGTTATAGACCGGCCTGTAAGAACAGATATACGACCACATTCGGAGGGATTCCGAATAAAAATATCTCAGGTATGGAAAGAACACGCACAGATATAAGCGTTACTTATGCAGCTTTTAGTTGACGATACCTGATATTATATCCTAATGATCACGTTCTACCATTCCTTAAGGTGATTTTTTGAGCACAGAACATTATACTAGATATGAGCGAGCAAGGATTATCGGTGCCAGATCCCTGCAGATCTCTATGGGCGCACCCGTCCTGATCGATGATCCAGGTACTCAATCTCTGTATATAGCAAAGAAAGAACTAGAGCTTGGGGTTATCCCAATTACTGTTAAAAGGGACTATAAATTCAAGGTGATCCAATGACCACAGAAGAAATACGCGTTACTGATAATGCAGATCTACAAATGGATAGTGATGATAAGCTTTTAGACGTTAGTGCAGATGCAGAGAAATCCACTTCACTTGTTCCTATAGATGAATATCTGGCAGCTGGTGTACATATTGGTACACAGCAGAAGACAGAGAACATGATGAAGTTCGTATACCGAGTAAGAACTGATGGACTTTATGTACTGGACATCCAATCAACTGACGAAAGGATAAAACTGGTGGCAAACTTTCTGTCCAAGTATGAACCATCAAGAATACTTGTGGTTTCTGCAAGACAGTATGGTCAGTACCCGGCAATGAAGTTCGCAAAAGCTATCGGGGCCAAGGCAATGGTCGGCCGCTTCATTCCTGGAACACTTACAAACCCTACGGTAGAAGCATTCTTTGAGCCCGATGTGATCATAGTCACAGACCCTGCAGGAGATGCACAGGTTATTAAGGAAGCTGTGAACGTTGGGATCCCTGTGGTAGCACTTTGTGACACTAACAACATGACCTCCAATGTGGACATGGTCATACCGACCAACAACAAAGGAAGAAAGGCCCTTTCACTCATCTACTGGTTGCTTGCAAGAGAGATCGCAAAGACCAATGGTGCATACTTCAATTATCAGTTCGAGGATTTCGAAGCCGGTATTTGAAAAGCCTTGCTTTGGAAGCATACTACATATACAATGTACCCTTATAGGTACATGGGGTGAAGTAGTATGAGACAGGCTACAGTTGCGGGGAAGTTCTACCCGGCAAATCCAGATGCTTTGAGAAAAGAGCTAGATGATTGCTTCAAAGACACAACTATAGATCCAAGGCCCGGCATAAAGGGTACTGTAGTACCTCATGCCGGCTATATCTACTCCGGAAGGGTCGCAGCCCACTCGTATGCAGTACTTCCTGTGGTAGATACCTATGTGATATTCGGCCCAAATCATACGGGCTATGGATCACCGATAGCTCTTTCAACAGAAACATGGTCTACCCCTCTGGGAAAAGTAGAGACGGACCATGAACTGGCAAAGAAGCTTGCCGGCAGCATAATCTATCAGGATGAGATTGCACATCGGTTCGAGCATTCGATCGAGGTGCAGATACCTTTCCTCCAGTATCGTTTTAAGCACGAGTTCAGGATACTGCCTATATGCATGGGAATGCAGGACGAAGAAACAGCCATTGAGGTTGGCATGGAAATCGCGGAGGCTATCGAAGATATTGGAAGGAAAGCTGTTATGATCGCGTCAAGCGACTTTACGCATTATCAGCCTGCACATGTGGCAGAGAGCAACGACAGATATCTTATAAAGGCTATTTTGGACATGAACGTGGATGATCTATACAGCAGGCTCTACGCAAAGGATATAACGGCATGTGGTTATGGACCCATTGCAGCAACCATAACTGCTGCAAGGGAACTTGGAGCAAGCAAAGCAGAACTCCTTAAGTATGCAACCAGCGGAGAAGTGACAGGTGACGATTCCGGCGTAGTGGGATACGCCTCCTTAATATTAGAATGAGTCGAATACGATGCAAAAGATAACATGTTCTGCTCCCGGAAAAATATACCTGTTCGGTGAACACGCAGTTGTTTATGGGGAAAGCGCAATATGCTGCGCTGTGGACCTGCGCACCCAGGTGCGAGCCAGTTTAAGCGACACCATCCGGATCAGTTCGGTACTGGGTGATACAGGACTCGACCATGACAGGTATCCGTACGTTTCATCTGTGATAGAAAAGATGTCAGAGATCACAGACATCAAAGGTGTAGACCTGTGCATAGATTCCAATATACCTGTTGGGTCTGGTCTGGGTTCATCCGCGGCAGTGACAATTGCCACTATCCAGGCTTTGAACTTATTGTTCGGATGTGGAATGGGAGCAGAAGATATTGCAACCCTTGGCCACAGTATAGAAAGAAAGATACAGGGCGCTGCCAGCCCCACTGATACTTATGTCAGCACCATGGGCGGAGTGGTGATGGTACCGCTGAAAAAGAAGCTTAAGATCATTGATTGTGGCATTGTGATAGGCAATACTGGAAAATTTTCTTCCACGCGGCAACTGGTATCTAATGTGGCACTACTTAAGAAAAATTATCCAGAGATAATCGACCCCATTCTTTCCACCATCGGCATGATCTCACTAACAGGAGAGGAACTGGTCACCAAAAAAGAATATAGATCCATCGGGGTGCTCATGAACATTAACCAGGGTCTTCTTGATGCTATTGGCGTAAGCAGTCCGGAACTTGCAGATCTTATATATGCGGCACGCAGTGCCGGCGCATACAGTGCAAAGATAACAGGTGCAGGAGGAGGAGGATGCATGGTAGCATTAGCTCACCCCTCTGAGATGCAGCTGGTGGCTTCGGCAATAACAAAGGCAGGAGGAGAGGCCATTATAACCAAAGTAACTGAACAAGGGGTAAGAGTGGAGAATTGATATGGTTTCGTCGGAGAGTCTAACCATACTTAAGATCGGCGGGAGTGTCATCACTGACAAAAAAGCTGATGAGGGCGTAGTCAGAGTAAATGAGATAAGCAGAATTGCTCAAGAAATATCCGGCTTCAAAGGGAAACTTATAATAGTGCATGGAGCAGGTTCTTTTGGACATCCTCAGGCAAAAAGGTTCTCCCTTAATGAAGGATTCAACGCTTCAGGTTCTGTTATAACCCATCTTTCAGTGAAAGAGCTCTGCAGTATGGTAGTCGATATACTCAATGAGAACGGTATATGTGCTGTGGGGGTCCATCCTATGTGCTGCATGCTTGCGGATAATGGAAGAATAAAGACCATGTTCCTTGACCATATTAACTGCATGCTGGAAAGAAGTATCGTTCCGGTCTTGCATGGAGATGTGGTAATGGACAATAGTCTTGGAACATCCGTGATCTCCGGGGACCAGATCGTTCCGTATCTTGCAAAACATCTAAAAGCGGGTCTTTTGGGTATAGGAAGTGCAACAGAAGGAGTTCTTGACGATAAGGGTTCTACCATCCCTATAATAACACCCACTAACTTCGAAAATGTGAAAAAGCATATAAGAGGATCAGAAAATACTGATGTCACAGGAGGTATGCTGGGTAAGGTCCGGGAGATGCTGGACCTTAGTGCCAGCACCTGCACCACCTCACATATCTTCGATGCCGGAAAACCTGGCAATATCGAACTTTTCCTTAAAGGCGAAAAAATAGGCACAGCTGTAACACATGAACAATATGAATGCAGGTCTTAATATGAGCACGTCCCAGAGAAAGATAGAGCACCTCAATCTATGTTCTTCAAGCCCGGTGGAGTCCAGGACAAAAGGCACAGGTCTGGAAGATATAATGCTGGTACACAGAGCTCTTCCGGAATTCGATATAGAGGACATAGATCTTCATGCAGATTTCCTTGGAAAGAGAATGGATGCTCCTTTCCTTATAGCATCTATAACAGGCGGACATCCTGACACAAAACCTATCAACGCTGCTCTTGCACAGGCCGCGGAAGAAATGGGTATTGGTATAGGTGTAGGCAGCCAGAGAGCTGCCATTGAGGACCCTTTACAGGAAGATTCATTTTCCATCATGCGGGATGTGGCACCTGATGCCTTTATCTATGGGAATATAGGGGCTGCCCAGATCAAAGAGTATGGTATCGAAGGAATAGAACGTCTTGTAGAAATGCTCGATGCGGATGCAATGGCAATACACCTCAATTTCTTGCAGGAGGCCATACAGCCGGAAGGAGATACAGATGCAAAGGGTGCCCTGGAAGCCATCAGAGAGATATGCTCCCTGAACGTGCCTATCATTGTAAAGGAAACAGGTGCCGGAATATCCCATGAGGATGCCTTGATGTTAAAGAAAGCCGGTGTTTCTGCCATTGATGTAGGTGGAGTTGGTGGCACAAGCTGGTCCGGAGTAGAAGTGTACAGGGCAAGGGACAGAAAAGACATTATGTCGGAAATGCTTGGA
>JAHFZE010000275.1 GCA_020854785.1 Methanomethylovorans sp. | reverse complement strand
GGACGACGGAGAGGGGCAGGTTCTTCGCCCTTACGATCGTTTGACTGCCTTTACGACTGCTCAGCGATTGCTCAGCTACGCTCAGCTATAGCTCAGCGGAAATTTCCTCCTGCTCCTTCTCTGCTTTCGGGATATCGGGCGGGTATGGGGTGATGCAGTATTCCTGCATGGTTTCGGTCCAGGCTTCGTAGTCGCCCATCCCGGGGACTATCTTCTGTAAATTGGTCATCTCTTTTTTCGTCAATTTTGCCAACAACATTGCGAGTTTCTTTGCTTCAACACGGTCTGCCTTTTTCCAGACTCTCGGAAAGTAGATCATCCAGTGCTCCATGGTCTCTTCAGCTATCTTTTCAACCGACATCTCCATTATTAACACCATCCCTCAAGTGAATGTTATTGATCTATTGTCTTATAATATGGCTATTGTTGGTAGTGTCAAGGGGGGTGGGCCGGGAGGACCATCCGGCCTGGCAAGCATCGGCGAGCGGTTGTAAAGGCTGGCGGAGACTGCGTCCGCCGGGCAAGCGATCGGCAAGCATGGGCAAGCAGTCGGCAAGCGGTTGGTTTAGTTCGAAAAGTTAGTAATAGACTTAGTTCGAAGACGATGGATCATCCGGGGACGACGATAATGGACAAGGGCCTCAAGTTCTGACAACCGTTTCTAAATTGTACGGGCATTCCCACCAATATCTCTCTGCTATCTTCTTTTCAAATATGAATTCTAATGGTATGCTTTATTTACATGATCATTGACGAAAGGGATCAATAACGGGTTTATTGGGCTTGAGCTTACAACGTGTTTATCTGATTACCATTTCAATTGAAAGGTTATTATAGTCGGACCAAATACACAACAAACCATATATTGGTAATGTGCAAACTGACACTATTCCCCATTATTAAGGAGGCTGGTTACGATCAATATTTTTGACAATATCAAAAGAACAGATCCCGACGGAGTTGAATTCTGGAGCAGCCGCGATTTGTCAAAGGCTCTTGAATATATCAACTATCGCAACTTCGAAGAAGTCATCGAAAAAGCAAAGCAGGCTTGTATAAATAGCCACCAAATGATAGACGATCATTTCGTCGACGTCGACGAAATGATCGAACTCGCTAAGAGTGCGCGAAGACAAATAAAGTCAGTCTTTTTGTCCAGATTTGCATGTTACCTGATCGTCCAAAGTGCAGATCCCAGAAAAGAGGTCGTAGCGCTTGGACACAGCTATTTTGCGTTGCAGACACGTCGTCAGGAAGTTGAAGATGACAGGCGTTTAAAACTTAGAGCTGAAATCAAAGAACAGAATAAAGGTCTCGCCTCGGCTGCAAAACAAGCCGGAGTTGTGCAGCCTATAGATTATGCTATCTTCCAAAACTACGGTTATCAGGGTCTTTACGGGGGACTAAAAAAACAAGAGATCCACAAACATAAAGGGCTTAAGAAAAGCCAGGATATTCTTGACCACATGGGAAGCGAAGAGCTTGCCGCTAATTTATTCCGAGCGACTCAGACCGAAGCCAAACTCAGACGTGACAATATAGATAATAAAACTGACGCCAATAAAACACATTTTGAAATAGGCAAAAAAATTCGTAAGACTATTGCAGAATTTGGGAATGAAATGCCAGAAAACTTGCCAACTCCGAAAGAAAGCATAAAGAAGCTGGAGTCCCGTAAGAAAAAGGAACTTCCTGCTGAATAAACTACAGCTTGACCGCTCCTCCTATCGCTTCACAATTGTAATAAACGATTGACCGGGAATAAATATTACCGGTTTGGCCACCTGGTGCGAGGATAACTTTCCGGATAAACGAAGAACATTTGACGGTTTCGTTGATTACAACAATAATTGCACTATCTGATATATATTCGGGCAACTGAACTCTGATCGGAGGTTTGATGTCATGTCACAACATTATGTTTACAGCTTCTATGCAGAACTCAGGGATCACAAGCCAAAGATTTGGCGGCGCTTTGAGATCAACGGTGAAAAAACAATGGCGGAACTTGGCTACGCCATCATGTTGATGTTTGAAATGCAGGCAAGCCACTTATTCTGCTTCAGAGAAAATTCAAAAGAAAACTTCCTCACTTATCTCAGGGCGGTTTACCCTGATGAAGAAAAATTCAACTCATTTGTTGAAAAGATCCATATCGATGAAATGGAAGAATTTGTTAAAAACATCCGTTACGAACTGCCGAACGAAAACATGTTTGTTCCGGATGATGAACGCTTGTTTGAGGCCAATAAGATAAAGCTAAGTAATGTGACAGATCGTCCGGGCTGGAAAGCTATGTTTGAATATGACTATGGTGACGGCTGGGAAATAGACCTGACCCTTGAAAAATGCGAAAAACATGAGGTATCTCTGGCACTTTTACCCCGCGTACTTGAGGGTGAAGGCTTTGGCATTATTGAGGATGTAGGCGGAGTCGGAGGACTTGAAAATCTTGCGAAGGTCCTCAAAAAGGGTAAGGGCGAAGAGTACGAGGAATTCTGCGAGTGGCTTGACTCTGACAGTCTTGACCTGGAGGCATTCGATATCGAAGACATAAATTTCCGCCTGAAAAAACTCCTCCGAGTTTACAGGGAATCTTATGAATACCATTACGAACCCACCCAAAAATCGCTTAGCCTCCTTTTAAGAGAGTACAAGGGCAAAGGATCAAGGGGATATTGATCGAGTATAACGCCAGGCCGGGAGGGTCATCCGGCCTGGCAAGCGATAGGCAAGCATGGGAGAGCAGTCGGTTTGGTTCGAAAAACTAGTAATAGACAAGGTTCAGAGACGCTGGATCCCGGCTCGAAGGCATACCGGGACGAGGATAAAAGGATAAGGCGTTCGAGGACAACGGGTATAGGCCCCAGGCTCTCAGACTTAAACAATTGATTTGCAACCGATTTGCCATTGATCACCAACCGCATATTCCCCGGCGGATTCAGTCTCTGTCTGACTTTAGCAACCGTTTCACTACCACTTCACTATAGTTTCACGCCGACGGTACTCCGGCAGCTTCACCACTGTAAAGGCAAATTCACCGCGGTTTGAAAAACCGCGGCTATTTCGGGGTTTTCTTCTTATAGAGGAAAAGAAACAAGGCCGTGACCGAGAGGAGCATCAGGCCGGTCATGTAGGGTGCGGGCATTTGAACTGAGACCTGTCCCCTTGCCTTGAAGCTGAAAGGTGTTTTGCCGGGGGTGCCTATGCTCAGGCTTTTTGTGCTTTTCATTACATTCCCTCCTAAAAAGTCCGTCCGTGCGGATAAGTGGCCCGGTGCTCTGTTTGTCTATTATATACTTTTCTTTTCCCGGGTGGGCCGGGAGGGGTGGGCGGAGAGTACGTCCGCCGGGAGTCAGTAGGGAATCGATCGCAAATCGGTGGCAAATCAGTTGACAGAACCAGAGACCCAAGCCTTTTATCGTCTTCCCGGTATGCCTCTGAGCCGGGATCTATTGCTTTTTTTGTCCAACGCCATTGACTTCATTCGTTATGGAGGCATTTAGAGAAAAAAGAGAGAAAATCAAAACTAAAACCTGGATCCCGGCTCGAGGGCATACCGGGACGACGATAAAAGGATAAGGCGTTCGGGGACGACGAGGATTTTAGGTTATTTTTAGATCCTACAACATCTTCCCGCCGGCTTTTCTCGGCGATAAAATCGCCACTTCCTGCGTCGAGCATCGAGACGCACTTCCCCGTCTTACCCCCTTGATTTCCAATTGATTCGCGATCGACTCCCGGGCTGAAACAGTCCTTGTCCGCCCAAGCCTAACCCTGCTGTATAATGTTGGATATGAGAGGTGTATGCCAATGGATCTTAAGGATATTTCGGCCCGGAATTTTAGCGACATTGAAAAGAAGATCTTTTTTCTTGCATGGCTCAATGAGCAGATAAAGGTGACGGAAAGTGTTATCTTTCCGATCCTTGTCGGGG
>JAHFZE010000148.1 GCA_020854785.1 Methanomethylovorans sp. | reverse complement strand
TTCCTGGTTGCTTTCAAGCTGCTGTTTTTTGGCGTTGTATATCTTACGCAGCTCTGTGATCTTGTTTACAAGTTCTCTTTCTTTACTTGTGCTCAGAACCTCAGTCTGCTGGGCAAATTCCAGACGATCGATGTCTTTCCGTATATCCTTGATGGAGGGGCCTGTAAGGTTGTTCTCTCCACGTATGGTATCTATCTGAGCATAGATCTCGTTGGCCCTATTGTTGATCTCATCTCTCAGGTCCTTGTGCTCTTTAACCTTCACATTGTTCTCATCACGAAGGTTCTTGTGGTTCTGGGCCTCATTGATAAGGTCTTTAGTCTTCTTGTTGAGCTCATTGCGTTTTGCAGCAAGCTTGCTTGCCTCGGCATTGAGTTCGTTGCGTTGTGTCTTGTATTCCTCGGACAGTCTTTTCAGTTCTGTCTTCTTCTCGTTCAGTTCTTTCAACATCGCTTGTTAATCCTCCCTCTCCGGCATTGAAGCCGGCATTTCATGCATTTCTAATGCACGATACACACCGCTGATCCAGATCGAAAGATTCGATAACTGGAATCACAGCTTTGAGGTTCTTCTCTATTATCACAACATGTGCATGTTGCCGTAATACGGGCTTTGAATTGAATGCTATAGCATATCTTGCTCTTTTGAAGATACCTATATCATTTGCTCCGTCACCTACGACTATGCAATCTTCAGGTGCGATCCCGTGCTGAGCTGCAATTTCTTCAAGCACCAGTTCCTTTGAGTTCTGTGCAGTAAGGTTTCCTTTCACTTCACCAGTGATGATACCATCTTTTACTGTTAGTTCGTTGGACACTACGTGATCTATCTCAAGCAGTTTTCCCACTCTTTCCGAAGCCAGTGTGAATCCACCTGATATCATTGCAGTACTATATCCTATGGATTTCACGAAACTGATCAGTTCTTTAGCACCAGGCATCAGAGGCATCTTTTCCAGAGCTGTTATCGCATCTTCTAAGCTTAATCCTTTCAGAAGTTTCACTCTTTCGGTAAGGGCCTGAGAGAAATCTATCTCTCCTTTCATTGCCCTTTCGGTTATTGCTGATACCTCTTGGCCAACTCCCGCCGCCTTAGCAAGCTCATCGATAGTTTCGGCATCGATCAACGTACTGTCCATATCAAAAACTATCAGTTTCTTACTACTATTACTTTTCTCAGAAAGACCACTTATATAACTCACTTGATCTACCTAGGATTTAAGGTTGTAAATGGGGCTTATGGAACAGGTTGATGTGAAATAAATGACATTGCTTTTAACCTTTTCGGATAGATCCCTGTACGCTGAGGTGAGCTTCTGATAACTCTGCTCAAAGGTATTTTGCTTTCCAAAAGTAATATATGCTACACTGCACTATTGCTGTACTGTGATTTTACATGGCCAAGATTGGAATCATTAAGCTAGGTAACTTAGGTATGAGCCAGGTAGTGGACCTGGTCCAGGATGAGATCGCAGCAAGAGAAGGCATCACTGTTCGTGTATTCGGTACAGGTCCCAAGATGGGGAAAGACGAAGCAGCTGCTACAGCCGATCTCAAGAAAATGGAAGCAGATTTCTATGTAATGATAAGCCCCAACTCCAGTGCTCCAGGTCCAACTGCAGCACGTGAACTTTACAAAGACGTTCCATGCATTATTATTTCAGATGGCCCTACCAAGAAAGAGGACCGTGAGGCTCTTCAACAGGCAGGTTTCGGTTACATCATTATGACCGTTGATCCGCTCATCGGTGCAAAGACAGAGTTCCTTGATCCTGTGGAAATGGCATCTTTCAACTCTGATGCAATGAAAGTCCTTTCAACATGTGGTGTTGTAAGGCTAATTCAGGAAGAGCTGGACAAGGTCGCAGCTCAGGTAGATGCAGGCGAACCTATCCAGTTGCCTCACATTCTTGCAAAGCCAGAGGTATGTATCGAAAGAGCTCACTTCAACAACCCATATGCAAAGGCAAAGGGTCTTGCCGCACTCCACATGGCTGACATGGTCGCAAAGATCAACTTCCCTGCATGCTTCATGATGAAGGAACTTGAGCAGGTAGCTCTTACAACTGCCGCAGGTCACGAAATGATGAGGGCAGCAGCACAGCTTGCCATAGAGGCACGTGAAATAGAGAAAGCTAATGACAGTGTTTTCAGGCAGCCCCACTCCAAGAAGGGAGGAAGGCAGTTCCAGAAGACAAAGCTGTATGAAAAACCCCAGTGAAGTGCCTAGAGGTACTTCCTTTTCTTTTTCCAAAATATCTTATGGACATTATATTCGTGTTTCTAGTTTCTATCATTATTTTTGCAATTTTTGTTGTTATCACAGCATTTTCTCTCAGGTCTGCACTAGACCTCCACAAAAAAACTGTGGATGCAGTGGCATCTCACAATGTAAACCATCAGGATGACCCGGAGTCAGAAGATAATGAAATAGAAGAAAGAAGCCAGTAAAGATATTCTGGCTTATTGCCTCACTCTTGGCATGGCAATGATCTCTCTTATCTGAGCGTCGAAGAACCTTTGTGAATGTGCAGGCTTAATAACAACAGCTACATCTGCACCGTGGCCTGTACCTGCAATAGCAATAACCTCTGTTCCAGGGGTCACAGAGATCTTACCAGAGTCAGCTGCCATCATTGTTATTTCCACGACCACTTTGAATCCTTGGCCGAACAATGATCTCAACGTGTTAGATATCACATCTGTTCTGCTTGTTCCTCCAAGTTTGTTAGAGATTGCTCTCTCTATACCTGAGAACAGATGCGATTGGGTAACAACCTCTACTCCCATATTGTGTAATTCCTGCAAAGTATCGGTTTCCATTTCCCATTTTCCATCTTCTTTGACCCCATACTGATAGCTCACACAAACTATCTTCAGCATTTTCCCCTTTGCAGCTTTTGCCATTTCCAATGCTGTGTATCCGGTGGTACTTGAGACTACTATCTGCCTGATCCCCAGCTCTTCAGCCCTTTTGATAGCAGCATCAATGACCAGCTGTGTATTTTCCTTGCCTGTGCTTTCAAGGTAGATTATTGGTTTTTCCATGTTACCCTTCCTTTATTTTTATGAACGATGCTCTTATCTATCATGATCAGTATAAAATATCAGCGATTAAATAAGTGTTAGGTAGAAACAGGTGATCTTTTGGCAGAAACAGATTACGATGACAAGAACGTGAAAATAGTAACAAAACCCATCATATCAGAGAATCCAGTGCTTATAGAGGGTTTTCCGGGAATAGGTCTGGTGGGAAATATCGCAAGCCAGCAGATCATAGATGAACTCAAGATGACCTATGTAGGTTCCATTGATTCAAGGCATTTCCCTCCGATAGCTGTGCTTTATGAAGGTCTCATCAACATGCCTGTCAGGATATACGAAAGCGAGGAGCGCAATCTTGTGATGGTCGTTTCAGATATACCCATAAATCCGGTAGTATCGTATGATATCAGCAGAGCATTGCTGGACTGGGCCAAGAGGATCAACGTAAAGGAAATTGTTTCCATCGCAGGCATAGCTACGATGTCCGAAGAGCGCAAAGTCTTTGGTGCTGCTACAACACCTGAAATGCTTGAACGGATCAAGGATAAAGTGGAAGTATTCCAGATGGGTACTATTTCGGGTATATCAGGGAGCATTATGGCAGAGTGCCTGGTCAGGGAAATACCGGCAATTAGCCTTTTGGGAGCCACTCAAAGCCAAAACCCAGACCCAAGAGCAGCAGCAGTGGTGATAGATGTCTTAAATCTTCTCTACGATTTCTCAGTGAATACAGAAAGCCTTATCGAACAGGCAGAGAAGATAGAGATCGAAATGCAGAGACTTGCAGAGGATGTAAAGTCGACCGAGCAGCAGCCTGCACCGAGGAAAGAGTTCCCCATGTATGGGTGATAGCATGGAGTACATTGCATTAACAGGTATGTCCGAGCGTGTGATTTCCGAGCTACGGAATCG
>JAHFZE010000289.1 GCA_020854785.1 Methanomethylovorans sp. | reverse complement strand
TGGGATGTGGAGCCGGCACAGCCCCATTGTAGATGCCTGTACTCCTTTTCCCACGCAATAATATCTTCTTTCTCTATCAATTCTTCATGGCCTGTAACTAGCAGCTTCTTTGAATCTCTTTGCAAGGAACTCCTTTTCCATTGATGAAAGGAACCATCCTGCCTTTGGACCTGATTGCTGTCCCAGCACGGCCAAATAAATGGCTTTGAACATTTCAGTGGTTCTCACTTCCAGCTCCTCAGCATCGATCCCCATTATGCGCCCCATCCTGGCGTTAAGTGAAGAATTCTTATCCTGGGATGAATAGACAAGGTTGTGGTAATCTTCCCCACTCAGTTCGTTTGCCGCATCGATCTCCTCGGACAATGCCTGGAGGAAAGATCTCTGGGTAGCGTTCAAGGTTGCAGCCTGTACAGGGATCTCTTCCTTCACGCTGAACTTCACCATGTCAGGAGCATACATATCAAGCCATTTTCCGACGTTCTCTGCAAGTTCAAGGATGCATTTCTCGTTCTTTGTACTGTATCCTGATCTTTCCACTATCTTCATCACTCTATCAAGATCACCATGAGCTACCTGATAAATGGTGATCATGTGCCTGAACGGGATATCTGTGTGGCAGATGCCTGCTGCATGTGATAGTTCTTTCAGTCGCCTGTTATAGCTTGGTCCTTCGTTATTGGCACTAAGTTTTTCATACTCGTCCACAAGGTTGAGCAGGGGCAGGGAAGGATCAAAGCGAATATGCTTCTCAGGCTTTGTTCTTATTATTAGATATCTCAATATTTCGGGTGGGAGGACTTCCAGCATATCGGATATTGCTACTACTACTCCGCTTGAGGAAGACATTGCGCCTTTTGTACCCAGCATGATCCATTCATATACTACCGGATATGGTGCTTTGTATCCATAAATTTCCTCACTTATGGCTTTGCCGGTATCATAGGACCCGCCCTTGGAAGCATGATCTTTCCCGAAAGGCTCAACTGTAACCCCCAGCACACCCCAGCGGGCAGGCCAGTCTACCCGCCATGTAAGTTTCCCTCCCCCTGTCATTGACACTGTTCCATTGTCTCCGCAAGAACAAACATAATTAACTGTCTCTGCTTCAATATCAAATCCAGTGACTTTAGTGGTCGTAAGCCGGGCACATTTGTTACATATCGGGTTAAATGGGCTCCAGTCAGCTGTGACCTCTTTTCCGGAGTGTTCCTGCAGGATATGTGCTATCTTGTCCCTGTTAAGAAGAGCTGTTTTGATGCTTTCCACATACATTCCCTGTTTATACATCTCATCAGCCCGGTATATTTTAGGATGAATTCCTAAGCGATCAAGGGCTTTGTAGAAGGGTTTGAGAAAATGCTCAGCATAACTGGTACATTCACCGCATGGGCAGGGAATCTCTGAAATGGGTTTTCCAACATGCGGTGCAAAGCTTTCGTCAAGAAATGGATACACTTTCCTTAGAGGGTCGTACGTGTCTGCAACATAGATAATTTCTGCGTCTGCTCCCTGGTCAAGCAGGGCGCGATATGTTGCATCTGCTGTGACCACTTCTCTCATGTTTCCGATGTGTATGTGTCCGGAAGGGGTGATGCCAGTTGCTACAAGGTGTTTTTTTCCACTTCTTAGTATCTCCTCCGCCATGACATCTGCCCAATGCGTAATCTCTGTCATATTAGTTCACCAAGTTCATAATAATGATGCATTATGAAATTATATACTATTATTTTAGAGCTGTGGTGTGAAGGTATGTCTGAAAGGTGTAGGATCCTCCTTCTGCACTAAGAGATCACACAAATCATAGGATGCGACCTTCAAGGTCTGTCCTACAATGCCTCTTCCTTCGAAGCCATCTGATTGCATAAAAAAGAAGGTAAAGCAATGTATGCAGGAAAGAATGGGCATACTTGATCCCGTATGTGGTATTAAGCTACATAGCTCCATGAGGAACTTGCAGGCATTTGTAGCTACAAAGAGAACATTACATTGAGCACGTACTATGACCCTTTTTCTTCCTACATGAGAAAAAATGTTCGCACAAGTACGAATCGAAAGAGTTAATTAGTAGTATATGCTCTTTTCCTAAATGACTCGTATCACACCTAAAGGAGAAAGGAACAGTCTTTCAGTTATGAGGGATATATTCATGCTGTATCGGATGCGTGATCCGGCAGGTGATGAACTTGCTTCTCTTATTGAAATGCTGGGCACTCATGGTGCTATTGCATCCTCTCCGGTTCTATATGATGAAGGCGACCATCCGGAAGACGATGAAATAGACGCTAATGCTACTCAAGCTGTGCTTGTATTTACTGGTGAACTCCAAAGTTCAGAAGCTCAATGATGTCTTTTTTAAATTTTTCAAAGAATAAATAGGATTTTATTATATGACCGTTACTTTCAAGCGTATCGAGGAAACCATACCAGTAGACCACTAATCCATGGCCGGAAATCTGTTGGTAATGGGAAAACTGTTTTTTCGTATAATGTTTGTGTTCCCGCTCATCCCCGAAGATCGCCTTACTCTCTATCCAGGATATTTTCATACCATCTATGGTGATGGGTTCGGGCAGCAGGAAATCAGGGGTTTTGGTCATATTCTGTTCTCTTAATTGTTCCTCGGTCAGGAAATCTATTTTATGAGCTTTAAGCCATCTGGAAATTATCTCTTCGCCGAGTCTACCTTTTTCTAGTTGAAGATTGTGTGCATGTGGAGAAAAAAAATGATCATTTTCCAGTGCCTGAATGATTTCGAGGCTCAACCTTCTATTTTGAAGTTTTGCGGGGGAATTAAAAGCCATTTTTTTAGGTATATTCAGTTCCTTCAGGATGAGGGAAGCGATCAATGTAGCAGGTATCTTTTTTTCTTTGGCCATTTCAAGTATTGTTCTTCCTCTGTTCCATTGTTCCAGTTGTGCCGGTCCGCTTCTCTTCAAACGGCCAAAGTCTGTTTTAACCCTAGAAACTGTCTTCTGAGATAATATCGTATATGCAATACCAGGATGGATATTAAAGGTCTCGGCCACAGGTCCTATATCCGTTATGTCCTCCAGCGATTCATATATCTCTTCATACTTGCTCTTGTCCATGTATTGTTCCTTTCCTATGGCCATTTACCAGAATACATTCCTCACAGCGTTTTTTTCCACAATAGGATTTTGCATATTCAACGATCAATGCATGGTATTCCTTGAACATATTGACATCCTTTGGAAGTGCATTTTCAAATATTTTCTGCAGCTCCTCGTAATTACCCTTTACACCCATGCAGTCCATAATACGTGTAGTATATGCATCGATAACAAATTTAGGTTTGTCAGCAGCGTATAATATTATACTATCTGCTGTTTCATTGCCAACACCGTTCAGGGTCAACAAGATCCTACGTAATTGGTCAACAGGAAGGCTGAACAGTTCATCCATATCCTTTTCGATCAAGAACTGCGCTATACTTTTTAATCTGCTGGCTTTCTGGCGATAGAATCCGCAGCATCTGATCATCTCTTCCAGTGAGGTGATGTTCACTTTGACAAGGCCATATGGTTCAAGCATCCCAGCCTGTTTGAGATTGCATATAGCCTTTTCCACTTTTGACCACTTTGTCTGCTGAGTTAGAAAAGCTCCAACTATTACCTCAAAGCGTGTTTCTGCAGGCCACCACTTCTGGGGTCCGAATTCTTCCAGAAGTATTCTGTATATCTCTTTAAGGTCACTTTCTTCCATTTCTGAAGGCACCAGGAAATGATCATCTCCAAAGTTCTTTTTCTTTTTCCAAGGAGTTTGTGTATATCACTTTATTTTCCCTCTATCTTTTTTGACCTTCTCGTGTATTTCGATAACAGTTGTATTCCTATTACTTTCAGCTATCTTTTCAATGTAGCCACTAGTCTTCACATCGGATACAATGTTTTGAAGATCACTTTCAGATCCTTTTTCAGGCATTTCTGGAATGCCTATATCCCTCCCCAATTTGATCCTCGTATTTTCTATGTATGTATCAAGGATGACTCTTTCAGAACGAGTTGTTTTGTGGGAACTTCCGTATCCTATTATGCAGTTAGCTTCTTTTGTGCGCCAATCCACATGATAGAGATGACATTGTTTTCCTTTGCAATTTGATCTTCCATCAAGGGGACACTTTGCAGGAATACACATGATCATCATCATCAAGAGTGTTATCTAATATTAAAAATTCTTTATAGAACTAGCGATAAGGGATGCCACACTTACAGAGCTCTGCGCTTTCTCCAGTGTATCTGTGGCTATAATGTCACGCACACCTGCGTTAAATAGCCGCAACACTGCATTCTTTGCCAGTACTGGATGTACGCATGCAAGGTAAACTTCTCTTGCTCCCTGGCTTTTGAGAAGTTTTATGGACTCTGCCATTGTACCGCCCGTAGCTATCATATCATCCACCAGGACAACATCCCTTCCACAGACATCCATATTCTTCGTTTTGATGGTAACAGTGTCGCCGGATAGCCTGGTCTTTTCAAGATGATCGTACTGTATACCTACTCCTTTTGCAGTGTTTTCTGCAAGGTTAATAGCGCCTATATCAGGAGCTACTATCAGGGGATCTTTCAGTTGGAGGGAACCGATATATTTCCCTATGGCTTCTGATGCATCCAGGTCAAAAGCATCAGAACTGAAATAATCCAGGATACTTGGCTTGTGGATGTTCACAGTAAATATCCTGTCTGCAGATATGGCTCGAGCTACAGCTCTTGCACTGATAGGCTCTCCTGATTTGAACTTCTTATCCTGGCGTGCATACCCCATATAGGGAATGACCACGTTTACCACCTGAGCATCTTCACAAGCATCTATCATAAGCAACAGAGCCATGAGGTCAGAATCTGTTGCTGTGCTCTGGATGATAGTCACTTCATCCATAGGTTCTTCCATTATACGGGTATAGATCTCTCCGTCGGGAAAACGGTTAAACTCACAAAGAGTTGGTTCGATTTTCATCTCTCTTGCTACACGGGTAGCAAGCGCCTGTGATGCCGGCCCTCCTATTATTTTCAATTTTAGTACCTCATGAAATTGTTTACTTGTTCTTTAGGATATGATTTTTCTATCTACTATGTCTTATGTTAATTAGTTTTGCTTCCCTTTATCTTCTCAAGCACTTTTATGTTCTGTATGGATGTGTGAGGATAATTACCTGTGTTATCCTTTTCTACAGATTTCACCATGTCCCACACTGTCAGCAGTGCGATGGAAACTCCAGTGAGTGCTTCCATTTCCACCCCTGTTCTACCAACTGATCGAACTTCTACTGTGGCAACTATTGTCCCTTCATGGAACGAGAAGTTTACGTCTACACCTGTTATTGGTATCTGATGGCACATTGGTATCATTTCCGGGGTTCTTTTTACTCCAAGTATAGCTGCAGTCCTGGCAGTTGCCAATACATTGCCCTTTTCTATAGTGCCATTTTTAACTCTCTCAATTGTTTGGCTGGAGAGTAATATCTCACCAGCAGCCGTTGCGCATCTTTCAATGATTTCTTTACCACTGATGTCCACCATTATGGCTCTGTCATCCTTCAGGTGGCTTAGTTTTGTTTCCAAGGGAACCACCACCAATTCAGTCTATACGCAGGTTTTGTCGCTGCTGATAGTCCTCAACTGTGTTCTCTAGCTTTCCAATAAGATCTTTTGCTTCATCTACTGTTAATTTGAGTATTTCCTCGTCTTCTGCATGGGTAATAATTATTCTTATGTTTTTTCTCTCAATATCAACGCTGATCTTCCTGTTCTCATCTTTTTTCATAAACTCACTCCCTCATCACATCAGTTATCCTTTCGATCATGTCGGTAGCTAGTAGTCCATATCCTTTATCTTTGAATGCAAGATCCCCTGCAGTTCCGTTTATATAGGCTGCACATGCGGCGGCTTTCATTGGTGTGTTAGTGGCTAAAAGTGCACCTGTGATCCCTGCAAGCACATCACCTGTGCCCCCAACGCTCATTCCAGCATTACCCGTTTTGTTAAGCATGACTTTTCTTCCATCGGAGATAATATCTATCATTCCTTTGAGAAGGGTGACCAGCTTCTTTTCTCTGGAAAATGTCATTACTTCTTCTATCCTTTTATTTATATCCGCGGAGGTTTCCACTTTCCTTATGCGCGCAAACTCTTTGGCATGAGGTGTGATCACTATTTCGGAAGCATCGATCTCAGCATTTTCCAAGGCAGGCAATGCATCTGCATCAAGCACCAGTTTTTTACACAAAGGAATTATCCGACGTGCAGTTTCAACCACTTCCTCCTCATTTCCCAGTCCTATGCCCATAACTGTCACATCATGCTGATCTACTAGTCTTGATATCAAAGGTATGTCTTCACTGCACAATCTTTGGTTCGATAGGCAACGTACAATAAGATCTGGGGAGAAAGATGCGATGATATCCGCTACATTAGCAGGAGCTGCCACTGTTACAATATCAGCTCCTGTTCTAAGCGCTGCCAGAGCTGCCAGTGCAGGAGCTCCTGAATAAGCCCCACCTCCTATTATGAGTATTCTGCCAGCTTGTCCTTTGTGGGAATAAGGGTTTCTTATCTTGAGGTTTTTAAGGTTCCCTTTCCCTATATAGCTTTCAGCATGAGAACAAACACCTATGCCTTCTACCTTTATTTCTCCCGTGTAAATGGATGCCTTGAGTGTGTTCAATTCTTCTTTCATTTTATGGAAAGTAATGGTCAGATCAGCTTTGACACATTTTGAAAGCGCGTTGTTTGAGCCCATTGTTCCCGAGGGTACGTCAATGGCTATCACATATTTTCCAGATAAATTTATAAGTTCTATTGCCGAAGCTTCTGGTTCCCTTATATCTCCTGTTACTCCAGTTCCAAGTATTCCGTCAACTATAATGTCAGCATTATTGATCAGATCTGATAGCTTTACATCTCCTGGGTCCATTATTTCGTTTATGCTATCAACATTACAATGCCTAAGTAGCAAAAAGTTTCTCTTTGCTTCTTCTGTGTGAATGGAAGCTGAATTCCCTAAAAGCATGATGTCTATCTGGAATTGGGGGAATTGGCAAAGGTGGCGTGCGGCCACAAAGGCATCTCCTCCATTGTTCCCTCTGCCTGCAATCAGCAATATTTTTCCTCCGGAGAAATGGTCCCTTATAGCTTTTGATATTGAACAGCCTGCATTTTCCATGAGCTGGATGGGTAAAAGACCAAGTTGTGCACAATTTGCATCAATGGCTTTCATTTCTTCCCAGGTAATAGGATCCATAGTTATCTATTAATCCATTGTTTACATTCTATTTATTCATTGATATTCCCCTAATCCAGTTATTGATCAAAGATCGTATGGACTTAGATGAAGATTATGGAGGTCGTTCTATTAACCCCAACACCAAAGAGATGAATGCCATGGACAAGTCTAAAATAAAACCACTTTATCTGGTCCTGGGCAGCGGTAGTTTAGGTTTCGCTCTCGTAAAAGAACTCAAGGAACGTGATAAGGAATTATTCATAGTGGACAAGGACCCTCAAAAGGTGGAAACCCTGAGAGAAGAAGCTTATGATGCCATTGTAGGAGACATAAGTGATCCGGAAGTTCTGGAAAAGATCAATACTAAGAACCTGGCAGCTATAATGATCCTTAGCTCTGATCCTCTGGCTAATAAAGCTGCGCTGGCAAATATACGAAAGAAGGTTTCACCAGATGTTTATTGTGTAGCCCGGGCCTCAGATGCCATAAATATGCAGGAAATGGAAACCCTTGGAGCTGACCTTGTGATCATTCCTCCTAAGGTTGTGGCAAAATCCCTTGCAAGATCTCTGGAAAGAGCAGAGTCTATGTTAAGGGGGAACAAACTTGTCCAGTGGTTCAACGGGTTGAGGGGAAAGACCCTTGCAATAGTGGTGCACAATAATCCTGATCCGGATTCGATATCAGGTGCCCTTGCTTTGCAGGAGATAGCTAAGAGCTTTGATGTGGTTTCAGACATTCTATACGGCGGAGAAATAGGTCATCAGGAGAACAAGGCATTTGTGAATTTGTTGGGGATAGATCTTTTCAAGATGGAAGACCGTGATATCTCAAATTACGACAAAATTGCTCTTGTAGACTGTGCAGTTCCGGGGTCCAATAATAAATTGCAACCAGGTACTCATATAGGTGCTGTCTTCGATCACCATCCGGTTGGTGATGCACATATAGATGCAGAGTTCATTGATATACGGCCTAACGTAGGCGCTTCGGCAACGATCCTTACAAAGTATCTCCAGGAACTTAACATTGATATTGATAAGAAACTTGCAACTTCTTTGCTCTATGGCATCCGTACTGATACTCTGGACTTTAAAAGGAATACTGATTCTTCAGACCTTTCAGCAGCTTCTTTTTTGTACCCGCTTTCGGAGCACGATATACTGGATCAGCTAGAGCGTCCCTCAATGTCCACGGAAACTCTGGATGTGTTGGGTGAGGCTATTCTCAACAGACGTGTGTATAGCGGTTATCTCATTTCCAATGTAGGCACTATAAGGGATAGAGACACATTGCCTCAGGCAGCAGACTATCTGCTG
>JAHFZE010000234.1 GCA_020854785.1 Methanomethylovorans sp. | reverse complement strand
CCTGCCCGGCTTCCACAGGTCTTGCATTTAAGTCCGGGATCTATAACTCCCAGTCTTAGGTCCATTAGTCCCATATCTATAGGGTAACCGTCATCATCATAGGTATCTGCAGTAATGATGTTAGTGACACTCATTTTCCTGACCTCTCTTGGAGATATCAGGCCAAATTGTATCGCAGATATCCTTTTAGGTATGGAAGGTATTGTATCCATTTCCTATCACCTTCACACAGCATCGTCTAATTTCAGTCTCGGTGCAACTCCAAGCGACTTGATCTCATCAAGTAACAGCTTGAAGGCATAGCTCATTTCCACTGGATGTATATCAGTTTCAGCGCCGCAACTTGCGCAATATCTTATGTTTCGCTTACGGTCAAAGGTTGCTATCATACCGCAGTGTCCGCAGACAAGTTCTACCACCTTGTCGGATTCATCAAGCAGTCTTTCCTTCAGTGTCATGGCAGCCCCGTGTCCAATAAGAACATCACGCTCCATTTCTCCGAATCTCAGACCTCCCTCTCTTGCTCTGCCTTCTGTTGGCTGACGGGTGAGCACCTGTACAGGTCCGCGGGACCTGGCGTGCATCTTGGAGGCGACCATATGATGCAGCTTCTGGTAAAGGATAACGCCTACGAACACATCCGCAGGTATTCTCTTTCCTGTGACACCATCGAAAAACACTTCTTTTCCGGTATGGGCAAATCCCTGTCTTTTAAGACCGGCACGCAGATCCTCTTCATTCTCTCCGGCAAAAACAGTTGCATCTATACGCCTGCCTTCCATGCAACCTACTTTGCCTCCTATCATCTCAAGCACATGCCCCACGGTCATACGGGAGGGAATAGCATGAGGATTGATGACAAGGTCAGGAACCATGCCGTTCTCTGTAAAGGGCATGTCCTGATAAGGCACTATAAGGCCAATAACTCCCTTCTGTCCATGCCTGGAAGCGAACTTGTCGCCTATTTCAGGTATTCTCTGATCCCTTATCTTTACTTTTGCAAGACGGGTACCATTTATTGATTCAGTGAGGATCACTGTATCAACGATACCTTTTTCATTGGAACGCATTGTTATTGCGCTTTCTCTGCGCTGCTCTACGGTAATACCGAAATCGGACTGTTCCTCAAGGAAACGAGGCGGACTGGTCTTACCGATGAGAACGTCATTTGGTCCGACCAAAGTTTCAGGGTTTACAAGACCATCCACGTCAAGATTGGAATATGCCTCAGGACTGCGGGCTCCCCTGTACTCGGAATCAGGTATCTCGAACTTGTCTTCCTGACCGCCGGGATATCTCCTTTCCTCACCTTCGAAGGTCCTTATGAAATGGCTTCTCCCAAGTCCTCTCTCTATAGACCCTTTATTAAAGACCAGTGCGTCTTCGATATTATGACCCTCGAATGACATCACCGCCACAACGAAGTTCTGCCCGGCAGGCCTCTCATCAAAAGCAATGTTCTCGCAGGTCATGGTCCTTACAAGAGCTTTTTGTGGGTAGTGCAGAACGTGTGCACGTGTATCTGGCCTCAGTTTCGTGTTGGATGTAGATACACCAATACACTGCTTTACCATGGCTGCTCCCATGGTATTACGGGGAGATGCATTATGTTCGGGGTAAGGCACCATACCAGTACATATTCCCAGAATTAGGCTTGGGTCTATCTCAAGATGTGTGTTCTTTGGAACAATTTCGGGTTCTGTAAGGGCGATAAAGGCATTCTCTTCTTCTTCCGCATCCAAATACTCAATGATCCCATCCTTTACAAGGTCATCATGGGTTATCTCTCCTTTTTTCAGAGATTCCTTGTGTTCCTCGGTCAGTAATGACTTTTCATCCTGAACCACTATTAATGGCCTTCTGGCCCTTCCTATATCGGAATTAATAATGACCTCATGGATGTCCTCGTTGAGGGTCACGTTGACCTGTCGGGATATTACTCCACTTCTCCTTTGTTTGCGAATGTTCTCCACAAGGTCCTGTGGATTACTGTGGGTACCGATGAGTTCCCCGTCCAAAAAAACTTTTGCTTCAGTCATCTGCAAAGCCTCCCATTCCATCGTCCATATCTGAATAATCGATATATCCTAAGTCAGGCTTCTCTTCTTCGTGTGGAATTGTATCAAATTCGTCAGTGTATTCTTCAAGCTCTGTATCGTAATCCACCACTTTTTCCAGACGGTGATGCGGAATGCTTGGCTTTACGTCCAGGTCGTGAAGTATCTTCTTAAGGACACTTTTATCATCCACTCCGGTGGATAGTTCCACCATTTGAGCAAAGTTCTTTACCAGTCCACAGTTTGGTCCTTCAGGAGTTTCGGATGGGCATAATCTTCCCCATTGTGTGGGGTGCAGGTCACGAGCCTCAAAGTGAGGTTGAGCTCTTGAGAGAGGAGAGATCACACGTCTGAGGTGTGAAAGGGTTGAAATATAGTCTGTTCGGTCCAAAAGCTGGGATACGCCTGTCCTGCCTCCCACCCAGTTACCTGTGGCAAGAGGATGCTGTAATCTGTCGGTAAGCACATCGGCCCTGACAAGGGTGACCACGTTCAACTCACGGTTCCTCATATTCGCTCTTTCAAGCTGGTATTTTACATCTCTGGCCAGCCTGTTGAACGCTACTCTGAAAAGGTCTTCCATCAGATCGCCTGTCAGCTTGAGCCTCTTGTTGGAATAGTGGTCCTTATCGTCCTCGGAACGTTTCCCAAGGGCAAGCTCAAAGCAGGATTCAGCCATCCTTCCAAGGAAATATGCCTTTGCGAACCTGTCCTTAGGTTCATTTCCAAGGTGGGGCAGCAAATATCTGTCCATTACATAGTTCGCACGTTTCATCTGGTAATCACGAGCCTGGCCCGCTGCGACCCTGGTGCCTATCTTTTCAATGGCTTCACGGGTCGTGGCCACTTCTGCCTCTTCCAGATTTTCGAGCATGAATTTCATGATCTCAGGATCATTTGACACTGTGCTTACAAGATCCTGATCAGTTTCCACTCCCAGTGCTCTCATCAAAGTTATAAAATTGATACGGCCTGATATCGATGGGAACGATACTTCTAGTAAGGATTTGCGCCCTCTTTCCACCACAACGAGAGCTCTGTATCCTCTTCTTTGAGAGAAAACCTTGGCCACTTCTATCATGTCGCCATATCTCTCACCATACTCCGTCAATATTTTATTGGGGGCAAGGTCTTCGAGGGTCATAACCACCCTTTCGGTGCCGTTAACTATGAAATATCCTCCGGGATCAAGTGGGTCCTCGCCATAGTCTATCATTTCTTTTTCATTGAGCTCCACAAGGTTGCATATTGAGGATTTTATCATTACAGGTAATTGCCCGATCTTTGCTTCCACAGGTTCTGATTCTTCTTCCCCCTGCACTACGTTCATCTGCAGGTATATAGGAGCTGAATAGGAAAGATTACGTAATCTTGCCTCGTTCGGATACAGCTTTTCAATAGCTCCATCCGCTTCTTTTACAACAGGTTTCTCCACTCTTATGTTCCCTAATTTGATATATACGTCCTCTATATCGGTCTCAATGACTCCTTGTTCGTTAATAATGTTCTGTAGACCACTTTCAAGGAACTTATTATAAGAGTCGATATGGTGTTGGACTATCTTGTCCCTGGTAAAATATGCCTCTGACACTTTACTGCCCTCTTCAATGATGATTACACATAATTATTGATAAAAAGGTATGAAAAACATTACGTAGCATGACCACGATAAAGTGGTTACACAAAAAACAAATGCTCTCATTTGATGCTTTTTCACTCTATTACAAGTCTGTAATAAAGTGCCTGTCCGGCCGTCTGGCTTTTCCTGGTTATCTTAACAACATCTCCGACCGATGCGCCAATTTCTTGCACTACAGGATCATTGATCTTTATCTTTGGGAATTGTTCCCTCTCTATCTTGTAGCGTTTTAGAACAGATTTCAACTCATCCTCACCCAATATCTCATGTTTTGGGATCAGTTCATTGTCGAGCAGGTTGAATTTATTCAAATTTTCTCCTCCCTCAAAAAGTGTGCACATGGATCAATTGGCAAAAAAACATATACTAATGTAACGCCATGGTTCTCATGGCGGGCTCGTAGGGATTTGAACCCTAGGCCGTCTGGTTAAAAGCCAGACGCTCTGCCTGACTGAGCTACGAGCCCATCTTGCATCTTGTTTATATGCCCCTTTGCCTGTCCACTTTCGCATCAGTTCGGTGTAGACCCCCAAAACGTATTTATCATATATATACGTTTCGCAGACACGCAATGGGGTCAAACAGGTATGGGATAGACATTCTAACAATGTCCCACACCATTTAAAGAACGTTACAAGCTGTTATACATGTTCGTTTCATAACCTATTTATACTGCGTTCTCCTCCTCTCAAAACAAGTTCGGTAACTTTTTCCCGTCCAACAGCATGTTCTCCATCAGTTTCGGTTGCATGAAAACTTAAGTTTTTTATTGATCAACTTAAGTTCCTGACTTCCATCCGCACATGTATTCGCATTGCCCCTCGCTCAGTGTGTCGATACTTACTCCCATGGACCTGAGTTTCAGTTCAGCCACGTGCATATCTATCTCCTTGGGGACGGCATGTACTCCGTTGGCAAGCTTATTCTCTGCTATGTGTCTCACACAGAGGGCCTGGTTAGCAAAGCTCATGTCCATTACTTCGGCTGGGTGCCCGTCGCCTGCAGCAAGGTTCACAAGTCTTCCTTCTGCAAGTACATACACTTTCCTATCTCCAATATCGTATTCTTTTATGTTCTTGCGCACGGTACGCACGCCTTTTGCCATATTTTCCAGATCTTCGAGATCGATCTCGACATTGAAATGACCTGAGTTGGAAAGGATAGCTCCGTCCTTTATTACTTCAAAATGTTCTCTGGTAATGATGTCACAGTTCCCTGTAGTTGTCACAAAGATATCACCGATTTTTGCCGCTTCTTTCATGGGCATCACCCGATTACCATCCATCTTTGCCTCAAGGGCACGTATTGGGTCTATCTCTGTGACGATCACATTAGCTCCAAGGCCTTTTGCACGCATGGCAACTCCCTTACCGCACCATCCGTAGCCTCCTACGACAACGTTCTTACCTGCTACCAGCAGGTTAGTGGTACGCATTATCCCGTCCCATGAGGATTGTCCTGTCCCATACCTGTTGTCGAACATGAACTTTGTCATAGCATCGTTGACAGCCATAACCGGCATTTTCAGGGCCCCGTCTTTTTCCATAGCTTTGAGCCTGTGTATGCCTGTAGTGGTTTCCTCGCATCCTCCAAGTATATTGGGTAGCAGATCCTGTTTTTCTGTGTGCAGTTTGAATATGAGGTCTGCACCGTCATCTATTGTAATATCAGGTTCTATTGCAAGCACCTTGTCCATAGCAGCATAATATTCATCATTGGTGCATTCATATTTTGCACATGAGCTTATATTGTCGCGTGTGCACAGCGCAGCAGACACGTCATCCTGTGTACTTAAAGGATTACATCCGGTGATCGCTACTTCTGCGCCCCCGGCAGCCAGTGTTTCCACAAGTACTGCAGTCTTTGCTTCCACATGCAGGGCCATTGCGATCCTATGCCCTTCCAGAGGTTTTTCTTTCTCGAAGCTCTTTCTGATCATGTCCAACACCGGCATGTGAGCACGAGCCCATTCTATTTTCTGGTCGCCGGATTCGATAAGTTCTTTTTTGTACATTTTAATATCTCCAAAAAACACATTTAATAAGATATTTATTCGTCTAACCTTTGTATAAGATTCTCTGCGGCAACACTTGCCTGCTCTATAATTTTCATCTCATCCATACAAAGCACTTCATAATCCTGCATGAGCAACTTTCCATTGACAATGTTTGTCATCACATCCTGCCCATTGGCACTATATACAAGGTGCGAGGCAGCATCGTAGAATGGTTTCATATGAGCTTTATTCCTGTCAACTATTATTATATCAGCAAGCGCTCCTTTACTTACTGTACCTCCTTTTATCCCAAGTGCTTTCGCGCCGTTGACAGTTGCCATTTTAAGCACTTCCTTTGCAGGCAGTGCTGTAGGGTCCATGGTGCTGACCTTCTGCAGTAATGCTGCAACTTTCATTTCCTCGAACATATCCAGGTTATTGTTCGATGCACATCCATCGGTTCCCAGACACACGTTTGCTCCACTTTGCAGAAGCTTTGCCACAGGTGCGATGCCAGATGCAAGCTTCATGTTGCTCACAGGATTGTGGGATATATTGACCCCTCGTTCTGCCAATATCTTAATGTCTCCATCAGATAACCATACACAATGCGCAGCAACAACATCGCTATCAAAGAATCCAATGTTATTCAGCATGTGTATGGAGCACATACCATACTTTTCTTTCATTTCTTTGAGCTCAGCTTCTGTTTCCAGTACGTGGATATGTACCTTAACGCCGTCCTCTCTTGCCTTATCCCTTACCCTCACAAGGAATTCCCGCGAGCAGGTGTTAGGTGCATGGGGTCCATACATTGCTGTGATCCTTCCATCTGCCTTTCCATGCCATTTCTGTACGAATCTGCTTCCTTCGTTTAGTTCTGCATCTGCTTTATCTTTATTTCCAAAATCTATCATCCCATAGGACAAAGCAGCCCTTATTCCGGCTTTTTCTACTGCTTTTGCCGTTTCATCCTCGTGGATGTACATGTCACTGAAACAAGTGGTACCGCTTTTGATCATCTCTAGACTGGCCAGCATACTGCCTTTGTAAATATCGCTTTCAGTAAGTTTCGCTTCTGCAGGCCAGATATGCTCCTGGAGCCACTGGGAAAGGGGCAGATCATCTGCATATCCCCTGAACAGCGTCATAGCTGCATGGGCATGAGTGTTCACAAGACCAGGCATAACAATGCCCCCGTGTGCATCCACTACAATATCTGCACTTTCATTAGTCTTTTCTCCAACTGAAGTGATGATGCCTTCATCTATGACCACCACTCCGTTACTGAACTCGCGTTCCTTACCGGGCTCCATCGTAAGGATATGCCCGTTCTTTATGATCATGTCAGCCATTTTAATCACTCAATGTAGCAGGTTTCTTCCTTAAGTGCATCGAGATATGCATGCATTAACTT
>JAHFZE010000075.1 GCA_020854785.1 Methanomethylovorans sp. | reverse complement strand
CGGAGTTAAAATAAAGCACCAATTAAGGGAACGCATCCTATTCCTCGTAAAGAAGGATATAAAGGATGTGGAAAGCCTATATACCCATATTCAAAGATTAAGGCAAATAGCTGATCATAATCACAACTACAACAACACTGATGATAACGTTTTCATTTAGCCATAAGCCGATTGGGTACTGTCCTGGGAAGCGAACTTGCGTTCGAATTCAGGATATAGCTCGGCCTTATCCACTAGTTCTTCGTAGACTTTATGCCGCGGACTCACAATTACAATGTGTGCAGGCGGATGGATCTTACGAAGCTTACTGATAGCTGCTCCCGCATTATTATCAAGTTCCACCAGTGCTGCAGAGTTACATTTGGATTTAAGTGGTACTCCTACCACACTCACGAGCACATTATCTGCATACTGAGGCTCGATGCGCTTAGGCTTTGATAGAAAACGTAGATGACCATAGTGTTCGAGATCATGCAATGCTACATTAACCTTGTCGGCATTGTCCGCCCTTATGACAGCAAACGACTTAATGTCAATCCCTCTGGTCAAACTACAATCCCCCTTTTTAATATCAAACATACTTTACAATTCTCGATATAAGAATTTTGTTATTTTAAATTTCAAATGCTCAACATTTACTAAATTCTATTTAAATATATAGTTTTCCATAAGATTTTATTCACCAAGTTCCCGAGACCTTTTTGCAGAAGCTATGACCGCATTCATGAAGGCTGCACGTACACCCCTTTCCTCAAGTTCCCTTATTCCTCTGATAGTGGTTCCTGCGGGTGAAGTCACCATATCCTTTAGCTCACCCGGATGAGCATGGAACTCAAGTGCCATCTTTGCCGCACCAAGTACTGTCTGGGCTGCCAGCACAAGCGCACTATCTCTGTCCAGGCCTTCATACACTCCACCATCGGCCATAGCTTCGATAACAGGGAATATATATGCAGGTCCGCTTCCTGAAAGTCCTGTCACCGCATCCATCAGTTTTTCCTGGACTATTATAGCACTACCCACTGAACTGAAGATATCAAGTGCCAGTTCGGCATCTTCCATGGAAGCAGCAGATCCCGGACAGACTGCAGAGGCAGCTTCTGAAACTGTTGCAGCGATGTTGGGCATCACACGTATGATCCTCGTTTCAGGAGCCAGTTCTTTTGCTATCTCCTGAAGAGGAACACCAGCAGCTATTGATATCACTAGCTTCTGAGGTGTAACCTGATCCTTTATCGATTTTAAGACACTCTTCAATATCTGAGGTTTGACCGCAAGCAGGATTATATCGGAATTCACTACTGTATAATTATTGTCAGTAGACACATTTATGCCGATCTCGGCACGCATTTTATCCAGCCCGATCTCATATACATCGCTTGCATATACATTAGACGGCACTATAATTCCTGAATCGCATATTCCTTTTATAAGTGCAGAACCCATCTTTCCAGTTCCGATCATCCCCAGCTTCTTGTCCTTAAGGTTCATTGACTTAAAACTCCCTGTGTGCTTACTTACGCTTGATATTGACTATATCCCCAAGGGTCGTTCCTTTATGGAGAGTATCCGCTTTCCAGTCATCATCACTGATCCTTTCAATTAGTTTGATCTCAAGGGTACGTTCAAGCTTTTCCCTTACACTATCTTCAGGAACAAGCTCCCGGCGTTCAAACTTCCGGATGAGTGTTGCCTTTTCCTTTATCTGGGCAGCAAGTTGTTCCGGCGTCCAGCCACGTTTTTCCCTTGCTTCCCTAATAACATGATCATAATCGTCCACTATCTCTTCAGCCAGCTTTTCAAACCCGGTCCTCTGAGATCTCCTGGGCCTGACAGATGCCGGTTGCACCGGGGAGACTTTCCTGGAGACAGGCGTGCGTTTGCTGGCAGGGGCACCGTACTGGGAGCATTTGGTGCATACAGTCAGTTCGCTGCCATCGATAATGATCTTAAAAGGACTTCCACGAATATCTTCACCGCATATTTCGCATTGCATACACAAATCACTCTTAAAAGCCTACATAGCGTTTTTACGAAAGGGCTATATATCGTATGCGCTTAAATAATGTTCGGAGCTGTATGAACGAGACCAGTGAAGCAGATGCCAAGAGATTCGCTCCCGCGGGAGCGGACAGGAAAAACTATGAATATCCTGGTTCAGAAACTGACGAAGATTTTTCCAAATACCTGCTGGACCGCATGAAGCAATTGGAATCCCGCAACACTCTTCTAAAAGAGCAGTGCGACCAGATGGAATCGGAAAAACGATATGTTGAAAGCCAGAAACTCAAATTCGAGCGCGAAGTCCGCAGGATGCAGGCTGAGATAGACCGATTGAAAACTGCACCTCTTGTAGTTGCAACTGTGATAGACATCATTGGTAATGACAAAGTACTTGTGAAAAGTAGTACTGGTCCTCAATTCCTGGTGGGAGTGTCCCAGTTCATAGATGACGAAACCCTGGTACCTGGTGCTACAGTGGCTTTAAACCAGCAGACACTTGCCGTAGTGGACGTTATACCTTTCACCGAGGAGCCAATGGTAAATGCCATGGAAGTGGTCGATCCCCAAGATGTGGATTATGACCAGATAGGCGGTCTTGATGAACAAGTACAGGAAATAGTAGAATCAGTTGAATTGCCTCTTACTAAACCGGAGGCATTTGCCAGAATTGGCATATCACCCCCTAAAGGGGTTTTGCTCTTTGGAGAACCGGGTACAGGAAAAACCCTGCTTGCAAAGGCTGTGGCCAACAGGACAGAAGCTACTTTTATTAGGGTAGTGGGTTCCGAACTGATCCAAAAATACATCGGTGATGGAGCAAAGCTTGTGAGAGAGATCTTTGCCATGGCAAGGAAGAAGGCGCCATCTATCATATTCATCGATGAGCTTGATGCTATTGCTTCAAGGCGTCTTAATGATACGAATGGTGCTGATCGCGAGGTACAGCGCACACTTATGCAGCTTCTTGCCGAAATGGATGGTTTTGACAACCGCGGAGAAGTGCGCATAATTGCTGCAACCAACCGTCTGGATGTACTTGACCCGGCCATACTGCGCCCCGGCAGATTTGACAGAATAGTTAATGTGCCGATGCCTGATGCCAATGCAAGGGAACTGATCCTCAGGATCCATACCCGAAAAATGAAGATCGCAAAAGACATTGATTTCAAGAGGCTTGCAGCTCTTGCCGAAGGGGTGAGCGGTGCTGACCTGAGTGCTGTTGCAATGGAAGCAGGCATGCTTGCTGTCAGAGAAGATAAAGAACAGGTGGAAATGGACCATTTCTTAAGATCAGTGAAGAAAGTAATGTCACCTGTAAAATATTCCGTTCAGGTGACTACCGATCAACCACAGACAATGTTCGGATGATGTTCGTGGTTGACGATCAATTTTTTTTGTCAGCGGAGAATCTAGTCTTGTGTATAAGGCATTCCATATAAAAGATGAGATAAGAGTACTTGCTATAGATGATTCTGCATTGATCGGCGATCAAATATTGATAGTCGGAGCCTTTTTCAGGGGAGGAGAGTGGCTTGATGGTGTTATGAGGACCCATGTCACAAGAGATGGTATGGATAGTACGGAAGCCATTGTAGGGATGGTTAAGTCCAGTAAACACTTTGGGCAGATACGGGTAATTATGCTCGATGGGGTGACATATGGTGGTTTTAATCCTGTGGACATTAATTGCGTCTGGGAACTTACAGAAATTCCCGTAGTGGCGGTCATGAGAGCATATCCTGATCTCAGAAGGATAGAAGATGCCTTGCTGCACCTTCCTGAACCGAAAAAAAGAATGGATATCATACTTAGGGCTGGGAATATCACAAAAGTACGAACAAAAGCCGGGTCTAACCCTCTCTACATCCAATGTGCAGGAATAGAAGCGCAACATGCAGCAAAGATAGTAAAGCTCACGGCCACCAGGAGCAACATCCCTGAACCTTTGAGGGTGGCCCACCTTATAGCCACGGGAATGGTACTCGGTGAGTCAAGGGGAAAAGCATAAGACAAGCTTATGCATGCTTTTCCACTAGTTGGACGCCATTATTCATCAGTTCCACAGCTCTTTCATTTGTCCTGGACTCTGCAAATATGCGTATGATCGGTTCGGTGCCTGATGGCCTGATCAGCACCCATCCGTCTTCATACCAGATCTTCACACCATCCGTAGTATCGACTTTCATCTGCCCGGTATTAACCTCTGCCTTCAGCTTTTCCATAATCGCCTTTGGATCATGGCATCCGACCTTTGTTTTAGAGTTGAAATACGTGGGCACGCTCTTTGCCATTTCGGAAAGCTTCTTTCCACCAGCCATGATCTCCAACAGCTTGGCGCAGGACATAGCACCATCCCTGCAATACTGATGCTCCGGGAAGATAAGTCCTCCATTGCCTTCACCGCCAAACACGGCTTCAATTTCCATCATCTTACGTGCAACGTTAATGGAACCTACGGCAGTCCATATAAGGTCCACGCCGGCTTCTGTTGCAACATCCAGCATCCTCTGGGAAGAACTTACAGGTGTCACAACGACTCCTTTTTTTTGTTGCATCACGTATTTCGCCATCATCGCAAGCAAAACCTCTTCGTCGATGAACTTTCCATTCTCATCGAAGAACACAGCACGATCTGCATCACCATCATGAGCCACTCCCATATGTGCCTTTTCCTTGATCACAAGTGTCGCAAGGTCCGTGAGCACATCAGGAGTGGGCTCAGGATTACGCGATGGGAATGTACCATCTGCCTGCGCATTGATAGCGATCACCTCGCAACCCAACTGACGCAACAGGAAAGGCAAAGTAAGGGAACCTGCTCCACATCCTGTATCCGCTATGACCTTGAACTTCTTCTCCCTGACAACATCTCCATTTATAGCGTTGATGATGCCTTTTATGTAAAGGGCATTTGCATTGAGGTCGTGCCTGAGATCCCCGGTGTACTCCCAGGTGGCTGGCTGGAACTCCCTGGAGAAATATATCTCTTCGATCTTTGCTTCGTCTTCCCTAGACATCTCGGTGCCGTCACCGGCTATTAACTTAATACCATTGTATTCCCTGGGGTTATGAGACGCCGTGATAACTATTCCTGCATCGGCGTGGTCCCTTACGTAGTACTGTACTGAAGGGGTAGGGCCAATACCTACATCTATAACTGTGAGCCCGGACGACAAAGCACCTGCGATCGCAGCGGATTTCAGCATTTCGCCGGATACACGAGTATCTCTTCCAATGGCAACGGTGCCTTTATTACCCATGAATGTACCCAGGCTTCTTACAATATCCATTACCATTTGAGGTGTCATATACTCATTAGCTATGCCTCTTACTCCATTTGTTCCGAAAAGTTTCATCATTTATCACCGGTCGCGATGGTTATTATGGCATCGCAGTATTTTATCTTTAGTGGTCTGCGAGGTGTAGATATACATCTTCTGAGATAGACATTAGAGATGTTCCTTGACAAAATGCAACAGATTACGGAAGCTCTTGCTTCAAAGAAGAGCACGGTGGTGGCATTCTCAGGCGGAGTGGATAGTTCCGTCCTTGCCGCCCTTGCCTGCGAAGCATTGGGGGATCACGCGCTGGCAGTCACTATCAACATGTACTCTCTGCCTGCAGGGGAGCTGCAAAGGGCAAAAGATGTTGCCAAAGAAATCGGGATAAGACACAAAGTAGTGGATTTTGATGAGTTCAATGTACCCGGCTTCGTAGAGAACTCTCCCGACAGGTGTTATCACTGCAAACGAGCAATTCTTGAAACCCTTTTCAGGGTTCCTGACGAGATAGGATATGAAGTTGTGATAGAGGGTACGAACATCACGGAAACTCGAGGTCATCGTCCTGGCATGCAGGCTGTTGCGGAAATGGCTGATAAGGTGATGTCCCCTTTCCTGCAGTTCTCGGTGACCAGAGATGAGATCAGGCAAATGGCAGAATATATGGGGCTTTCGGTTGCCCGGAAGCCTTCTTCACCATGCCTTGCATCACGTATACCCTATGGAAAGAAGATCACGTATGAGCTCATTGCACGAGTGAGGTCTGCAGAGGAATACTTATCCACCATAGGTTTTACTCAATTCAGGGTCCGGGATCATGGAGATGTTGCAAGGATAGAAGTAAAGCCTTCTGATCTTCCTGTTGTGCTGCAAAGGAAAGAAGATATTGTGAATGAGATTAAAAGACTCGGGTTTCGTTATGTAGCCCTTGATCTCGAAGGTTTCAGGAGTGGGAGTCTGGATGAAGCTATCAGCAGGTGATGTTGGTGTCCGGCTCGCAGCGGCACAGGATATGAAGGATATCAAATGCATTGCTTCCACATATTTTCTGGATACCGATGGACTGGAATACAACGATTTTATTGTGGCAACTCTGGAAAACAGGATAATTGGCATTGCCTGCTTCAAGGATACGGAATGTCCTGAACTGCACACCATTGCTGTACATCCTAATTACAAAGGAAAAGGCATAGGTGCGTTGCTTGTCAGGGAACTTGGCTCTATCCTGTGCAAGGATCATGAACGCATTTATGTACGTACTACAGCTCCCGGTTTCTTTGAAAAGGCAGGATTTGTTACGCTGGAAAACGATATAAAAAAACAGTTGTGGACAGATTGTGCCGGTTGCGACAGGTTTAACAACTGCAAGCAGACTGTTATGTGCCTGGAACCGCGGAGAGAATGATATGCTGACAATGGGGATCATCAACACCTACGACAAAATAAAAGTACTGGATGCACATTACCGTGCCATAGCCAGGGCAGCTCCCATCTGCCATGCGTTCGGATTTCGGCTTGCACTATACGATTTCCCTTTTAACATGACTGCTGAAGAACTTGTGGAATATGTTACTGATAAGACCACCATAGGTGAATCGGGTAAATATCTGCGCCTGCTGCATGATAAAGGCCATTTCTTTGTGTTCGATCTGCCTAAAAAAGGGTTTCAGCCCCAGTTCGGCACAGCGGTCGTAACCACCTCGAAGCCTGAAAAGAAACGTGCCATAACTCCCGAGGATATTGCGAACGGCATACTCAGGAAAAGCTCATACCTGTTGCTGGTGGGGTTGGGAAGGAAAGGGCTTCCCAGAGAGATGTTCGAGCAGGCACCCCTGCATCTGGATATAACCTCAGCCGGCATATCCCTGGAAACCTGCACAGCCATCGGATGCATTCCTGCGTATATAATGGGCATAGTGCATACCAGGCAAAGTTCAAAAGCTCAGTTTTGAGGATCGATAAAAAATAAGGCTCTCAGAGCCTTGGAGAAGGGGTCTTGCGCAGCCAGTCGATATCCGACTGATATAGCTCGCGCAGGTCCTTAAGGTCCAGCTTGAGCATGGCCAGACGGCTAACTCCAAGACCCCATGCAAGCACAGGGTACTTGATACCAAGAGGATGGGTAACTTCCTTCCTGAACACGCCTGCGCCTCCAAGCTCTACCCAGCCAAGTCCTTCAACGTAGACCTCTGGTTCCACACTGGGTTCAGTATATGGGAAATAACCCGGCCTGAAGCGCACATCCTTGAATCCCATCCTGTGATAGAACTCCGAAAGCAGGCCGAGAAGATTGGCAAAGGTCATATCTTTATCCATTACCACGCCTTCAAGTTGCTCGAATTCCGGCGTATGAGTAGGGTCAATGGTCTCCCTGCGGTATGCCCTGTCAATGGAGAATGCCTTTATAGGCGGCTCCGGATTATCCGCAAGGTACTTGATGGTCACCGCAGTTGTATGGGTCCTTAGAACATTTTTGCAGGCTATCTCTTCGCTCCACTTGCCACCCCATCCCTTTGATGCAAGGTCCCCCCCATGCTCATGCATGGCGCATACTTTGTCCTTGTATCCCACCGGAAGTTCTGAAGTTCCTTCCAGGTGAAAGGTATCTTGCATCTCCCTGGCGGGATGGTCCTGGGGCTGGAACAGCGCATCAAAGTTCCAGAAAGAGCTCTGCACGATATCCCCTTTTATTTCAGTGAAACCCATTTCCAGGAAGATCTGACGCATCTGATCGATGAGGCGCTGGTAAGGATGCACCTTAGCAGCATAAACTGCACGGGGAGGTGTATGAATATTATAAGGCCTGAACTTTTTCCCTTTCCATTCCCCACTCTTGAGCATCTCGGAAGTAAGCTGAGTGACCTCTTCCTCAATGGTGATACCTTTACGCACAAGATCCCGACCACCAGCAGTGATCATGATGGTCCGCAGCTTTTCTTCATTTCTGTTCACTAATTTACGTTTCATTAGATCCTGTATCGTGGCGTTGTCCACTCCAAGCTGCTCAAGTGTAGCCTTTCCATTGTTCAGACCGTCAAGTACCTGTTCATCATCACCGATATCTGCATGACCTGAAGGGATGATATTTCCCTGCTCTATATTGGCCCATCCTTTGCGGCGAAGCCAGCCGGTAGCAATACCCACTATCTTAGGTGATAGCTTCCCTTTAAGCTCCTCCAGAGAAACAGGACCTGAAATTGCTCTGATCATCTGCCGCTCAGGAAGACCACATCTGGCATACTCTTCTCCTTCGGAAGTAAGGCTGTAGGTTTCCATAACCTGCTCTGAAACATCAACAAGCCCTTTCTCCTGCAACATAAAAGCAGACTGGATAACAGTCTCTACCTTCAGTCCGCATATCTGCGCAAGTTCTGCAGGTGTTAGAACACCTTGCTTCTCCAGACCTATCAGAACAACTTTCTCGTTAGTGGTAAGATCATATTGGTGGTTCATCGTCACACCTGGTCTAAGTGATAGTTGATTTCATAAACAGTACTCATCAAGTCTTTCCCTTGCAAGTTCCCTTTTCTCCTGGTGTTCTTTCAGGAACTTCTCCATCCTTTCAGCAGCGAGGTTCTTACAACTGCCACAGGTTCTCTGCCCTGTGACACACTCCTCATGTATCTGTAAAAGCTCCTGATCATCTTCTATGAGGTGAAACAGCAAAAGCTCATACACAGAACATTTCTCTGGCTCACCGCCCAGTTTCTTTTGCTCCTCAAGGCTAATGCGTCCCCCGGTTTTTGCACGCTTTACCTTTTTTGCCCCTTCCCTGGGATCGTCAAGAAGAGCTATATGGCTTTCAGGGATACTGCTTGACATCTTTCCACCCTGTAGACCGGACATAAAGCGATGATAGGTGGATGCAGGCGGTACGAATGCATACCCCCCATAACGTAGTTCAACGTCCCTGACAGTCTTTAGCAATTCCTCAAAGTTATCAGCATCAAGAACATCCAGATGACCTTCGAAGAGCTTTGTGTTTCCGGGAATAACATCATGCAGTTCCTCCAGCGCACCTTGAGGAGCTGCTTTACTGCGTATGCTAAAATAATGTTGCCCGTCTTTATCTTCCCTGCCTTCTATTTTGAACATGTTCATCTTATGGGCAAGCCCTCTGGTAAGACGCATATGCGGGTCCTGGTCAGCACCTACAGGGATAACAGTTGGTTTTGGTCCCCCATACTCCTCAAGCTGAGGATGAAGAATATCAGCACTTTGCGTTACTGCACTGACCATATGGGAAACGCTTGTTTCCCCTGTGAACCCATAGATAGCACTTAGCTCTGAGAAGTTTACCTTTGAGCCAAGCTCAAAAGAAAGGTCCTTCACATTATCCGAAGACGACTGGAAATAAATGTGTCCATGAGGCTCAAAACCGAGAGCAATCAAGCTCAAAATATACTCATTGATTCCTGTATCCCTGCATTTTTCCCATGAAATGCCCCTTACAGAATGAGCTTCACGATCAGCTATCCCTACAAAAGCATCGGCACCTTTCTGCTGATGCCATATTATTTCCTCCATAACCATCTTATGACCAAGATGTATACGCCCAGAAGGCATGAATCCGCTCATCACAGCAAAAGGTTCATTGTTCTGCATTGCATCAAGCACATGCTCATAACTGCGATGACCGAAGATCACTTTTCTGCGCATTAACCTGTGGGGATCGTCTATGCAGGGATATAAGCCATCGAAAGGCATTATACCAAATTCCTCAAATAATTTAGAATAATCTACGATGTTAGTTGAGCTCCATGGATCGATTTTTACATTCATGAGGGATCTAGGTCCTGTTTATATTGATATGTATCATGTATGCCGCTGGCTGCCTGGCAATAGTAGAAACACGTAGTTATATGTAAATGTTCTTATTGCGGATGGAGATCATCTGTCTTTTTCCAGCAACCTGAAATCATAAGGAGCGGACTCATCTGGAGGGATACTCCACACCATTTCAAGGAATGTAGGTTCATGCATTTTACAGGTGTAACGCTCTCCCCTGTAATAAGAACTTTTGCGTATCCTTTTCCATATGGTCTTTAAAGACTCTTCACGTATGTTACCATAACTGAACGGAATATAAGGACATGGTTTTACAGAACCTTCAACACATAGATGTAGCCAGCGCTGGCCTGCCATACACCCCAGCATACGGCCTTCAAAGTATGTGTTTGCGAATATGCGCGGGCCACCCTTTGAGGAGTTGATACGCTGATACATGTCCAGGATCTCTTTACGCTGCAGATCGGAAAGTATCGGATCTTCCG
>JAHFZE010000141.1 GCA_020854785.1 Methanomethylovorans sp. | reverse complement strand
TGCCAGCATCATAGGGCTTGTAGCAGGAGGCTTCATGTTCTCTTTCTTTGATGCAGGTACCTTCCTCATAGCAGGCGCTATGATATTTGGTGTTTTCCTGCTGTCCTTTAAGATGGAACCTTTTAAAAAGAGGACACAGGAAGATCGATTATGAACAACCTGCCTAGTTCTTTTTCTCAGCTGTGCTGAACCCCATAAGCACATAAGGTGTGCAGTGTCTTGTCATACCGGTGAACAGGCCCGTGAATGCAATGAGAGCTGTAACCCATTTCCATAGTCCGGGTTCTACAAGGTCCATGGCAAGTATCACAACTGCTATCGAGCCCAGCAATGCCCTTAACAGCAGATCATATCCGCCCACGTTCTCCCGGGTCAGCGTATCTTTGAGTTTCATACAATCCCTCCCTTCTATTATTGTCCAGTGTTCCAATATTAAAATATGCAATGTATCACAAATAATAATAGTGGAGGAAGAAATGCATGCATGAGCATGAAAAAGAGATAGAGGACCTGGTCGGTTCCATTATGGCGGCAGAACTTCTTGCTGTACTTGCCACAAAAGCCCCGGAATATCCTTATACGAACCTTGTAGCCTTTGCAGCCACCGAAGATCTTAAAAAGCTGCTCTTTGTGACCACAAGGTCCACACGTAAATATCTTTATCTCATCTCCGATAACAGGGCTTCCCTGCTCATTGACAACAGGTCGAACAGTTTTATTGATTTCAGAGATGCGGTGGCCATCAACGCCACAGGCAGGATAAGAGAGGTAGACCGTGAGAGCTACCCTCATCTGGGGGATATATACCTGCATAAGCATCCATATCTGCAGGAGTTCTTCAGTTCACCTTCATCGGCACTCATGTGCATGGATGTGGGAAAGTACATCATAGTAAGGGATTTTCAGAACGTGGTGGAGCTTGATATGTGATGTATCCATTGCTGTTGCTCCGGAAAGAGATCGATGAAGGCCACAAGACCCTTATCGGCGGGAAGGCATCTGCTTTATGGAAAATGTACTCTTCGGGCCTCAGGGTCCCGAATTTCCTGGTGCTGACAACAGCAGCGTACGAACGGTTCGTTGATATCAATGGTCTAAGAGGCAGAATAACCCTGGAATTTACTCGTAAGAGCTTTGATGAGATGCGCTGGGAAGAGATATGGGATACATCCCTGCGTATAAGGAACATGTTCAGCAGGGCGACAATGCCTCCGGAACTTGGCCAGCTGATCATCTCAGCAACAAAGGAGACCTTTGGAAACTCAGCTCTTGTAGTCAGGTCATCGGCAAAAGGAGAAGATTCGGCAAATACATCTTTTGCAGGACTGCACGCATCCTACGTGAACATACGTGAAGCAAACTCCCTGCTGGAGCATGTGAAACTGGTCTGGGCTTCTCTGTGGTCTGATGCGGCCCTCATGTACAGGCAAGAGCTGGGCCTTGATATCGAACAAAGTTCCATGGCTGTGATCGTGCAGGAACTGGTTAACGGAGAAAGGTCAGGGATAATGTTCACTGCAAGCCCGCAAGACCCCGGAGAAATGATCGTCGAGGCGGTACACGGGCTCAATAAGGGACTTGTGGACGGCGAGGTGGAGCCGGACCGGTGGACCATCGAGAGAACCTCAGGCAACATGAAAGAACACAGAGCACCACCTGCAAGGGATATGGCAGTGCTATCAGATAATAAAGGCACATATCTTGGTCCTTTGTCACTGAACAAGAGATCTTTTCCTCCATTATCAGATGATGAGGTTCATGAAGTGTGTGCCATGGGATTTAAGATAGAGCAGATGTTCGGCTCAGCCCAGGACATAGAATGGACAATAAGGGCTGACACTTTGTTCCTGCTACAGGCAAGGCCTGTCACAACCTTCGTTGATAAGGACAGCAACAGGCAATGGTATCTATCCCTCACACGTTCTCTCTCCAATCTTCAGCAACTCAAAGAACAGATAGAACAGGAACTAGTACCTGCAATGGCCAGAACTGCCGAAGAACTGGAAGGATCCGATCTGACAGCATTGAAAGATGGAGAGCTTGCAGCTGAGATCAAGAACAGGCAGGATATATTCAATAAGTGGAAAGGTGCCTATTGGGAACATTTCATTCCTTTTGCGCATGGCATGCGACTTTTCGGTCAGGTGTATAATGATGTCATCAAACCGGAAGATCCTTACGAGTTCATGGAACTGCTGAAAGGAGTGGATCTCATGAGCCTCAGGCGCAATCGGGAACTTGCAGAGCTCGCAGATATGATGAAACGCTCCTCATCCGGATATTTGGAAGATGTGGCAAGTGAATTCAATGAACGATTCAGTTCATATCTTACCAGATGGGGTTCCGGAGATGATGGAACAGATGTTGCAGGGTTGAAAGAGCTTTTAGGCCACATTGGAGATATTGCTGCGATCCCTGGCAGATCAGGAAAGACAGATGTGGATCATCTGGATAGGAGTTTTCTGGATAGGTTCGAAGGGGAGGAAAAAAAGAAAGCAGAAGAATTGCTTGAACTTGCAAGGGCAAGTTACCGTATGCGTGATGACGATAATATTTATCTGGACCGTATAGAGGGACAACTTAAACACGTATTGCATGAAGGGCTTGCGCGTCTAAGAACGAGGGGGATAGACTGGGAGATCGAACCAAAAGAGATCATGGCTGCACTTGTACATGAAGATCACGTTCCTGAGAAAAGGGGATCTGAAATTCCTGCCAGGGATGTCCGGTCCAGGGTGCATATAAGGCAGATCCAGGGACAACCTGCCAGTAAAGGGATCGTATCAGGTATGGCCAGGGTCATACGGTCCCAAAGTGACCTTTTCAAAATGCAGAAAGGGGAGGTCCTGATATGCGATGCCATAGAGCCATCCATGACGTTCGTGGTGCCTCTTGCATCGGGTATAGTGGAACGCAGAGGGGGCATGCTCATCCACGGGGCGATCATAGCCAGGGAGTACGGCATACCATGTGTCACCGGCATACCAGATGTCACCGGTATCATCGATACTGGTGATATGATAACAGTGGATGGTTATCTGGGGATCATAGTGATACAAAGAGCAGATGTATCGTAAGGACCGCTGATCAATTATATTCTGCCCCATAGGTTACATTGTAACTACCAATAATTATATTTATTATCACATATTC
The DNA here is from genome assembly GCA_020854785.1 of Methanomethylovorans sp. Lineage (GTDB taxonomy): Archaea > Halobacteriota > Methanosarcinia > Methanosarcinales > Methanosarcinaceae > Methanomethylovorans. Next base: position 1,946 of record JAHFZE010000141.1, on the reverse strand, counting down.
TATTGTTGCAATGATAATTCCTGTTGTCGTCCTTTGTCTTGTATTTCTATTAACGATCACCCGACAGATAGGCAATATCAGGCTTGATCTGTGGCAGATAATGGGTCTTGGGGCCCTTGCTGTACTGCTCACCGGTCAGATCTCCATTCCGGAGGCCATAGCAGCTATTAATTTGGACGTGATGTTATTCCTCTTTGGGGTGTTCGCCATCGGACAGGCCCTGGAGACCAGTGGTTATCTCTCCCTGGTTTCCTATAATTTCTTTAAGGCTGCAAAGAACATGGATGCCATCATCCTGTACGTGCTTTTTGGGATGGGGTTCGCATCAGCTTTTCTCATGAACGATACCTTGGCAATAATCGGTACTCCCATAGTGCTCTTGCTTGCAAGGCAACATCAGATAGATCCAAAGGTGCTTCTGTTCGCATTGGCTTTTGCTGTAACTACAGGCAGCGTTGCAAGCCCTATTGGCAATCCTCAAAATCTTCTTATAGCATTGAATGGAGAGATCGAAGGCCCATTTGTGGTCTTTGCACGATACCTGGTGCTGCCGACCATAGTTAACCTGATAGCTGCATACCTTGTGCTCAAGTTCTTCTTCAGGGAACATTTTTCTGCAGCGGTCCTGAACCATTCAGAGCCTCAGGTCCATGATCCTGCACTCGCGGGGTTGTCCAGGATGTCACTTATTTTGTTCATATTGCTGGTGTGTGCAAAGGTCCTTGTCCAGCTGCTGGCCATTCCCTTTGACTTCAGATTGACATACATCGCTCTGGTAGCTGCTATTCCGGTACTTGTTCTCAACGCGCAGAGATATGAACTGGTCAAAAGAATGGACTGGCACACTTTGTTCTTCTTTGCAGCTATGTTCATACTCATGGAATGTGTATGGAACTCCGGGTTTTTCCAGAGTTTTCTGGCAGATACGGAACATGGTTTTGTTTCGACACCCATGGTCTTAGGTGTAAGCGTTATCCTGAGCCAGTTCATATCTAACGTTCCACTTGTGGCGCTGTACTTACCTATACTTTCCCATGCTTCGGTGGACACAGGAGGATTGATGGCACTTGCAGCAGGCAGTACCATTGCAGGCAATCTCTCTATCCTGGGTGCAGCAAGTAATGTGATCATCATTCATAATGCTGAGAAAAAAGGCAATACAACAATTACCTTTATCGAGTTTTTCAAAATAGGAGTGCCACTGACAATTATCCAGACCTGTATCTATTGGTTCTTCTTGTCTTTTTAGAGGTCCGGTGCTATTGTACCTGATGCATGGGTCAGCATCTTGGGTCCATGAGATAGGTCCTGAAAACAGCTCTTGCCTTTTCCTCTCCAAGCTTTTTAACTACCTGATCCACGAATTCCTGCATGTAATGAGGAGGTACACAGCCAAGGCTCTCACTTCCATCTTCGATAAGTAGAAGCAAATACTGCAGGTCTTCTGTGCTGAGTTTTTCCAGCCTTTCCCTGAAATCATTTTCATCCGTGGCAAAATGATTGGCAAGAGGTGGAAGGATGGATCTGTAAGCAGCACCCGAACCAGCACAATCCAGACCTTTACACTCCGGAGCTACTTTTTTCAATAGTTCCCTATCTTTTTGTGAGAGTTCTCTTGGCATTTTTATATCTTCCTCTCTTAACTTTGATCCTCTGATCAATGTATGAGCTCAATGTTATTTATCTGTATATATTATGTTCTTAACAATAATACTTTTATGATGTCACCATTGATTGACAATGTCGGAAGATATTGAAAATTAAATGGGTCCAGAGGTTATCCTTATATACTAAAGTGTTCAAGGACTTTTCAAACCCGGTGTTATGAAATGGCAGATAAAGGAAAAAAAAAGGATAAAATAAAAACTAAGGGTTCTTTCGAAGGATTCTTTGGCCCAGGTTATTTCGTTCATATAGAGCATCTGATAGATAAAATGATAGAAAAC
>JAHFZE010000316.1 GCA_020854785.1 Methanomethylovorans sp. | reverse complement strand
GATGGTGTGGAAATGATATTCCCAAGATACGGTCTGGCAATATCCAGAACAAAATCATGAGGTAATTCCTCAGGTGTCTTAATGCCTTCCCGCGGATTATCAAGCATCCAGAGCACAGCAGCAACAATGCCTGCAGCCACCTGAAGTGTAGTAGCATTCTGGCCAGGAGCAAGGGATCTGGCCTCTTCAATGCTCAATGAGCTCCCGGTCCACCAAGAGTTATAAGAATGTCCCATCAGGAGTGCTCCCATTATATCCGTGCCAGATGTGATCTCATTTGTCATGATCCTGAGTGAGGGCTGAAGTTCATAATTCCGGCCCCGCAACTCGCAAAGAGAGGCAAGTGTATCATGACAGGGCATATATGCATAATGAATGGTCGGCCGATAGATGGCCTTGCCGTCTTCCCAGACAGTTAACATCTGTGAAAGGCCAAATGATTCACCATGACGGATTGCCATACCAACTATTTCTTCATCAGGTATCCACGATCGGACCCAAGTATTCATGCCCATTTGAGGTATAAAGATCACATTTTTCGGCCCGCACGGAGGTATATGCGCCAAGTGGGGCAATTTCGTTTCATGGGTTCCCCAGGCAATCTCGACCGGAGCTGTTCCTTCTTCCCTGAATCCTTCAATGCTCCAAGTCCCAACAAATTCATTTACCTCCTTTGGGCGGTTGGCTATCTGGGTATCCCGCTCGCTGCAATGGATGATCTTGATTCCCAATTTCATAGCCATCCGAGCAAAATCCCTGTTTTTTGCAAGAAGAGCAATTTCCTGTTCATCCTCGAAAGAGACTTTCTTATCAGCACAGGTCCGGGCGGCAATATCCAGCAAGGCTTGCTTGACAAAGTGAGATATCAAGCCGGGATTTGCACCATGGTCAATAATAGCGGTCGGTGCATCTTTCCAATCACGGGAAAGTTCAAGCAATCTCATCTGCCGCAAATAAAGAGATTTTTCCAATAGACTTTGCGTTAAAAATCCCTCTGTAGGGTCCCACACTTCGAGCGAAGTATTAATGTACAATACATTGTGATCATGGCACCACTTAATGATATCACTAGTAGCTATGTTCCACGCAAGGTCAATAAGCAAGTCCTCATTTTCCAGATACTGTGACAAAAGCTGATCTAAATTTTCTCTTGTGATCTTCTCACAGACATATCTCAGTCCTTTATCAGTATATTTTTTCAGAGCTTTTGATTTGTCTACAAAATCAATTAAGGTGATGTTTTCTAGTGAAACATCGAGCTTTTCAATTAAAATGGGTAAAGTGCATTGTGAAACTGAACCGTAGCCAATGATCAGGATCTTGTTGGAAAACCTTTTTTTCATAAGTTTCGTAAACGTAAGGCATGGATATAACTTTTCTCATATAACTTTTCGTAATAATGAGATCCGGGCTCCTCAAAAACTGAGGTACGCTACATACTAAAAAATTAATTGTTCGTAGTCTCCCAATTACCTACAAGGGGTGTAATGCTTGTCCATCCAAGACCCACAACTTCGAATCCACCACCTTTCATCAGTAGAAAATTGTTCCCATTACGATTATAAATACCGATCTTATCTTCACCGTCTCCACCCCAATCACCCACTACCGGCTCAGTACCTGCCCAACCAAATCCTATCACAACTTCAAGAGCTTCATCTGAACCTATAGTTATGTCCCAAAGTGCCCAGGTGCCTGCATTATCATATACACCGATATCTGTATCCATATCACCATTCCAGTCACCAACAACCGGGGTTACACCAACCCACCCCAGGCCAAAAATACGATAATTTATAGGATCTTCCATAATAAGGAAATTATTGCCTTCTCTGTTGTATATTCCGACCTCAGTTATCCCATCTCCGTCCCAGTCGCCTACTATCGGTTCGGTACCTGCCCAGCCGAATCCCACAAGATCTGCAGAATTGGTATCCGGGTTCCACAAAGCCCATGTGCCTTCATTGTTGTACACACCAACTTCATCAGCACCATCACCATTCCAATCACCTACAACAGGAGTGACTCCTACCCATCCCAGACCAATGACATCAAACCCTTGATCGGTCCGGATCAGAAAATTATTGCCTTCTCTATTGTACACACCGACCTCAGTTATCCTATCTCCGTCCCAGTCGCCTACTATCGGTTCAGTACCTGCCCAGCCGAATCCCACAAGATCTGCAGAATTGGGATTAGGGTTCCATAAAGCCCATGTGCCTTCATTGTCATATACCCCTACGGATCCTGCCAAGACAGTACCTGTAGTTGCTAGCAAAATATACAATAGTACCCCAAAATGAACTAGTCGGACCAACTTGTTTTGCATTCATATCACCCATTACACCAACAATGCATGGTTTTTAGGTTTCTTGTCCCCCAACCATGATTCCAATTTGCATGCACGAAATACCCGAACCTTAAGAACGTATGTTCAGAAACTTCAATACCTTATGTTACATTTGTAAAGGATTGAACATAGCTAGTATAAGTAACTACCGAAAAAAATTTAAACAATTTAATATATTTCTACAGCTCTTTGAGCTCAATGACCAAGCATTTTAATAAATATTCTTTTTCACAGCTTCTTTTTTGCAAAAAGTGAACCCGAAGGCTGAAAAATATAAGGTAAAACAGAAATGTGATATATGATCTGTTGATCCAGACAATAGTTATCAGAGATAAATTAAAAAAAGCATTAAAATAGATTGACCTCTTCGACATATCTAATGACATCAGAAAAATCACACTATCTCACACCACATGAAGTGGCTAAAAAGCTCAGGGTAGAAACAAAGACCGTACATACCTGGCTGCAGGAAGGGACCATTGATGGCGTTAAACTGGGCAGGCTCTGGAGAATTCCACGCGCACAGCTGGAACAGGCAGATGATAACTGTTTTACAAATAACACGCATCTTTTGAACGTTAAAGAGATCCCGCGCAACATGTGTGACTACGATAAGGTCAGAGAAGAATGGAACAATGAGATCCCGGAGTATTTCAACTTCGGATATGACGTTATTGATGCCTGGGCAAAGGAAGACCGTAATAAACTTGCCATGATCTGGGTCGATCAGCATGGTGAGGAGAAAAAGTACACCTTCAGGGATATGATGAAACTCTCCAATCAGGCAGCGAACATTCTTCTCAAATACGAGGTCAATAAAGGAGACAGGATCATCCTGATGCTACACCGGGTTCCAGAGTGGTGGATATTCGTAATTGCCCTGATAAAACTTGGTGCTGTTGTATGTCCTTGTCCGACACTTCTCACACCAAGTGACCTTCAGTACAGGGTCAACGCAGGCAAGTTCAAAATGATCATCACTGACATGGAAAATGTCACTAAGGTGGATGAGATCAGAGCTGAGTGCCCCACTCTTAAAGAATGTATGGTCATCGACGGAAAAACAGAGAACTGGATCAGTTTCCAGTACGAACTCCTCTACCCTGCACCAGTTTCACATCATTCAGTATCAATACCTGTACTTACCCATTCCACAGATCCTATGTTAATATACTTTACTTCAGGAACTACAGGTAAAGCTAAGATGGCACTTCACAACCATGCATATCCTTTGGGTCACAGGGTGACTGCAGAACTGTGGCAGGACCTTACAGAGAACGACCTGCATTTCACCTTCTCGGACACTGGCTGGGCAAAATGTGCATGGGGTAAAATATTCGGACAGTGGATCGCTGGTTCATGCATCCTCGTGTACGACATAAGAGGAAAGTTCGAGGCGACTGAGCTGCTTCCGCTTATCGAGAAATATGAGGTCACAACCTTCTGTTGCCCACCCACTATTTACAGAATGCTCATACTTGCCGACCTGAGCAAGTTCGATCTCGATCAGCTCCGTCACTGCTGCAGTGCAGGTGAACCCCTTAATCCTGAAGTGATCAAAGTTTGGAAAGAAGGGACAGGTCTTAATATCTATGAAGGCTACGGTCAGACAGAGACCTGTTGTGCTATCGCATCCTTTGCCTGCCTGGAGAACAAGCCCGGTTCAATGGGGAAACCTTCTCCTGGATGGAATATTGAGCTGCATGATGAACATGGCAAAAGGGTCAATAACTTTGAAGAAGGAAGGATCGCGATCTCACTTGATCCACGTCCTGTGGGTCTTCTTGTCAAATACCTCAATAACGATGAAGAGAACGAGAAATCATTCCAGAAAGGATTCTATTACACCGGCGATAAGGCATATACGGACGATGATGGCTATTTCTGGTTCGTAGGCCGCGATGACGATGTCATCAAGAGCTCAGGATATCGGATAGGTCCTTTTGAAGTAGAGAGTGCGCTTCTTGAGCATCCTGCTGTTCAGGAATCTGCTGTTATTGGCTCTCCAGATAATATAAGAGGTATGATTGTCAAAGCTTTCGTCGTACTGAACCAAGGTTTTGAACCTTCGGACAAACTTATACAGGAACTTCAGAACCATGTAAAGCACACAACAGCACCATATAAATACCCACGATCTATTGAGTTCGTAGATGAACTGCCCAAAACGATCGGTGGCAAGATCATGCGGAAGAAACTTCGGGAAATGGACTTAAAAAAGCTTCAAAGCGAATGATACTAGATCAGCAGATACAGAGAAAAAAAGAAATGAAATAGACTTCTTTTTATTGAGCCCAATATCTGTCGAATAAGAATGAGCGATCACTCGCTCATTTGTAATATTTACCTGTACATTCCTGAATAGTTATCTCTATGATAGCTGTTCCTCTAACCATATTATCTAGTAACTTTGCTCCTGCGATTTGAGGAGTATATTTTTCCACTACCACATTTAGAACGTTCTCTTTCACTTTGTGATCATCAATCATTTTTGCCTTTCCAAGGATCACAACGCTTTCATACTCTGTATTTACGTCACAAGGTGCTTCATTGAGAATCAGACCTTTCATCTCGCAAACTTGAAAACCCACCTTCTCATTTGCCAAAATATTGCTTATTTTCCGGCCTTTGGGCAAACCATGAATGTAAATCTTACTATCATGATAAACGAAGTGAACAGGGACCACATATGGATAACCCTCTTCATTTATTGTTGCCAAGCTTCCTACAAGTGCTTTTTGTAAGATACCTTTTATTTGGCCTTCTTTCAACTGATGTTCCTTCATCCTATTTTGCACGATCGTTCCTCCACATATCTAAGCAAAGCTTTTCTTGTTTAGGAGTTCATTATCAAATTAGACAGTGCAAGATACTAGAATTTTTCCACTCCAGCACCCCTGCTATAGAAATATGCTCTTTATATGTGGACCAAATTGGATTTTTTGAGAACTATTCCCACAAATTACAATATGGTTTTTGTATATTATTTGCTGGCAGTATTAGTAATGTCCTGTATTAATTTTCAAGTGCTATGAAAATTGAAATAATATATGCTACTTTTCAGTTATTAAGTTCAATATTTTTCTAAATTAATTTTATTCAACATGTGAAATATTTGATAGCTACATATGCAGATAAGTCTTCTTTTGTATCCTAACTGCTTTTTGCATTTCCATAAACCATCAATAATATCTTAATATGAAAGCAAAACTATTTGACGATAAAGGATTTGTAATCTCTTTGAAAATGGAGATAACAAGAATGAGCATTTCGATCAGGCAAGAAGAAGAAAAAGATTTCAAAATTGTAGAGTATATGACAAGAGAAGCATTCTGGGACCTCTACAAGCCAGGATGTGACGAACATCTGGTATTGCATAAAATACGAAAAGTACCTGCTTTTGTAAAAGAACTTGACCTAGTTGCATGTGAGGAGGACAGGATCGTCGGCAATGTCATCTATTCTAAAGCTAAAGTCGTTAATAAGGAAAACAGGGAATTTGAAGTATTATGTATGGGTCCAATTGCAGTATTGCCATCATATCAAAAGCAAGGGATAGGTTCTTTGTTGATGGACCATTCTCTTGAGAAGGCAAGGCAGTTGGGGCACAAGGCTATAATCATTTTTGGGAACCCGGATTATTATCAACGTTTTGGTTTCAGGAATGCCTGTGAATATAATATTCAGACATCGACCGGTGAAAACTTTGACGCATTCATGGCATTGGAACTCTACGATGGCAGCCTGCAGGGTATTTCAGGCAAGTTCTATGCGGATGAAGTTTTTGAAACAAAAGCAGAGGAACTGGAAGAGTTTGAAAAAGGTTTTCCCCATAAAGTTAAACATGTTACAGAAACCCAGTTACAATAGATCTGGATAACGAGTAACATGGTCTTTTTTCATTTTTCTTGTATCTGGCAGTTTTGTGGAGCGATCCATTTTTAAAAACAAAGGGAATAAAAGATCAGCGATCTTTGAACCTCGTTCTATCACCTGGACTATCCGGCGCATTTGTGTCACCTGAGCCTGTATCCACTCCAGATCCTGGCTGCTCTTCATCCTCTCCATGATACTTTTCATCGCTGTCAGGTTTTTCCACGCCTGTTCCAATTAAAAAGGCTGCAATTAAAAGCAAAGCTAATATCAAAAAGAACGATTTTTTCATATTTTACCCCCTGAAAAAAATATAGCGTAAACTCTATTTATACCTTCTTTTTTTGTAAATGATCGTTCCTAGATATTTTATGGAACCTTTGTTTCCAGCTAAAAAAATATCAGGATTTTTTCTAAGTATCTCCTCACCGGCCAAAGATCAATCATTGGTACATTCACTTACTTGTTTTTTTATAATATTCTTGGTAGTACAGCATATCCATCTTTTATGCAATAACAGGTGTATTGCTGTAAAAAGAGTCATCATTATAGCCGATCTGTTGTGTATGAGTGTCCATGTAGCTTTTGTAATGCCTATGTATTCCTGATATCTTCCCCGTGGAACACCCGAAGGTATCGCAAAGTACATAATAAATCCTGTTACTGCAACTATAAGGAATAGTACTGTCAAAATGACATCTACTGAATAATTTAGTTTCATCCTGTTCATTTGTTGCCCTCATTAGAAAACCAATGTAAGTCAAAACATGTTTGAGCATATATAAGTGGGACGAATAAAAGAGTTGACAGAAAAACTTGATATGGTGGACCTTCAGTATAGACTGCTCCGTCTGAACGATATTAACCAGCTTTCAGATGCTAAAAATCGATCTGATAAATATACTGTGCTGACCTATATTATGGAACTGGGTCTTCATAGCGTTCCAAAAACATTGGAAATCAAGGTATATGAAACTATAAATCTTCTTATTCATTTTTCCTCCGGGATATTGCTTTTTTACGGCTTATGTGGAAATGTACTGGGTAAGGTAGAGGAGGATTTCTGCCTGGAAGAAGATGATTGCATAATACGGATATTAAGGGATGACGTCAGAATTATGGATGACTACATCGGAGCATGCCAGTTCATGGAGAGAACTACTGGATATAGATAAACTCCACCGTGATCCCGAAAAAGCACTGGAGTTGGCTAAAATGGTCAACGATCTGGGAGGATATTCGAGGGTTGCAAAGGTCAATACAGGTCTTACCTACGTAAAGGATAGCGATGAAAAGATCGAAGTGTATGCAAAATTATTTGGATACACTGTATTTGAGGTCAGTGGTGATCAGAAAATATTTGAAAAATGTTATCTTTCAATGAAGAAAGAGATCCTTAACATTCCCTGACTAACAAATACAAATACATTTACTCATTCGTTACAAACGAACTTTTATATGAAACTCCTTGCATTTAGTTTATATAGCTCTGATCAAAACCTAAAAGAAAAATATGGGAAAATGAATGACAGTTGAAGAAAATGTTAAAACCATTCTAAAAGAACTGGGCTACACAAAGCTTGTCTGTGTTACCAAGACTGTGGACCCGCAAAGGATCAATGAATCCATAAGGTCCGGGGCCACTACCATAGGAGAGAGCAAGGTTAAGGAATACGAGGAAAAACGTGATGAGCTGCTGCCTTGTGAAAAACACTTTATAGGCCATTTACAGTCAGGAAAAGTAAAAAAAGCCGTTGAGTTCTTTGATGTGATCCAGTCGGTAGATTCCCTGAAGCTGCTACAGAAGATCGATAAGAAAGCCAGGGAAAGGGACAAGGTACAGCAGGTCTTTCTACAGGTAAATATTGGCAATGAACCCCAGAAATTCGGCTTTGAAGAAAATGATATCTCAAAATTGCTTACAGATATCCATGAGCTCAGAAATGTCCATGTGCAGGGACTCATGTGCATACCTCCTTTTGACACTCCTGCGGAAACGCGTACATATTTCAGGAGGATGAAGAGCCTGTTTGACGAGCTTCAGCAGAAAGAACACGATAGCATCGATATCCATGAACTGTCCATGGGCATGTCCAACGATTACAGGATAGCGATGGAGGAAGGAGCCACAATGGTGCGCATCGGGTCCTCAATATTCGGGGACAGGAGATACTAGCGTTTTATTTGACCGATATCGGCTCCCGGTCGTTTCCAAAAGATCATATTTCGGTTATTAATGTAGAATCCTTCAGGTGATATTCATAAAAGTCCATACCCCACTGACGTCCTTTCGGCTCGAGGCAGATCATCTGTTTATTACTGAATTCATTATTATTGAACAACAGCCTTAAAAGGAAACCATTGTCAGTAACCGTAAGAGATGATATCTTAATATCTTTATTGTAAGCATAGAACGTTACTTTTCCACATGAAATGAAATATTTGAACTCATCATACAATTCATCCTTAAGCTTCTTAACAAGCTCTTTAGTAAAGATGATATGAACATCTACACCAGCCTTTACAAGCAGATCAAGGATCCAGGGACAGGAAGGATGCATAAAAGTGAATACAAAGTACACTGCTTTGGATCTGAGAGCCTCTTGACGGTAATCTGCATTGAGCTCATGGACATTAACATGGCTTGGCTCCATGATAGTAAAGCCATTTATCTCATTTATCCTCATTAGAAGATGTTCTGGGATAGAGTCCATCCTGTGAGTTGCCAGGTAGTTGTTGTTCTTTTCCAGCACTTCAACAGTAGCCAGAAAAGTTTTCATCTTAGCAGCCATCATCTTTCCGGTACTCTTTAAACCATAAATGTCACCTGAACGATAAATCAATTTGTGGTCCTTTAAGATCTTCATTTGTGGAAGCAAGGCTGTTCTTGTCGTGCTCAGGTGCTCAATTATAGATCCCATCTCCTGAGGACCATCCTGCAGCATCAGGAGCACATTCATTCTTCTCTCTGAAACGAATATGACATCAAGCAACGCTTTTTTCATAAAGGGGAATACTCCTTGCAAGTCAGATAATACATGGCTCTTCAACAAGAGGCTTAATCGTCTTAATATGAAATACTAAACTAACAAGAATATTCTCTATGCACAGTTAATTCATAAAATTTGTTATTTATTTCCGCAGGATGACCTTTGTAGCATTTTCTGAAAGTGATCTAAAACAGTTTAAAAAACCAGTTCCTTCCAAGTTACAATACGAAAAGACAATATCTAGCATAACTGCAAATGATGTGAAGAACACCCTCAGGCATAGACAGGGGACGTCATATAGAGGTATAGATCAACAGTTCTCAGAAAACATGAAGCAGAGGTTTATAAAGGATTACCGTTTTTCTTGACAGCTCCACTAAAGTGAGGCTGTATAAACTCATCTACTAAAATGCTTTTTGTATAATTGTTCTGTCTTTCTTCTGTATATGAGTCTCTGTCTATTAAGCCCACCGTTTTTCACCTACTAACCTTCGGTTAAAGCTTATTATAGAACTAATACTATATAAAAATATTCATAATAATATATGAAGAAGTTAATATAATTATATGGCGATTCTGTCGGAAATTATCTTGCAGAAGGTAACGAGACTTTAATTATAGTGTCCACTTTACTACACAAATTATGTTGTGTCTTAAAAGTTGAAATCAAATGACTGATATTATTTGTGGATCTTTATTGTATAGACGACCCTGAATATGCGCAGATGATGTCATGAAAATATTCACAGAGTAAGAACAAAACACAATTGTATAAAAAAATATATTACGGCCTGCAGGACCGTAATTCACACCTGCACCTAAATATTCTGTACAGGTACTAAACTGCGGCTGCCTGCATTTGATACCAGCAGCTTTGACAGATCAATATCAAGAGCCACTTTCAAAACATCCTCTATGGTTTGCACTGTCACAAATGAGAGATCGTTCCTGGCGTCTTCAGGTACATCCTCCAGATCCCTTTCGTTCTCTTTTGGAAGGATCACCGTCTTTATACCGGCTCTGTGTGCAGCCAGTACTTTCTCTTTTATTCCCCCTACAGGTAGAACTGCACCGCTTAGCGTGATCTCACCTGTCATGGCAAGTTTCGGGTCGACAGCTTTTCCGGTGATAAGGGAGGTGAGAGCAGTGAACAGGGTCACACCTGCCGATGGCCCGTCCTTCGGGGTCGCACCTGAAGGCACATGGATGTGAATATCACTAGTGATGAAGTCAAAGCCGTTCACAGTGTTCGTAAGCCGCGACCTCACAAGGCTCAAAGAGATCTGAGCAGACTCTTTCATCACATCCCCAAGTTGTCCTGTAAGCGTAAGCTTCCCCTTTCCGGGCATGAAAGTGCCCTCTATGAAAAGAATATCGCCCCCTACAGGAGTCCAGGCAAGTCCTGTGACCACACCTGGTACGTTCTCTTTCCTGGCCTCTTCCTGCCGAACCAACTCCTTTCCAAGTATCTCCGTAAGCATGTCAGCCTTCACCTCATAAGGGAGCTCAGCTTTTCCGGACACGATCCTCTCTGATACGAACCTCGCGGTTCTTGCAAGCTGTTTTTTAAGTCCCCGAACACCAGCTTCACGAGTGTACTTATCGATGATCAGCTTCAGGGCATCATCTTCTACCTTAAGCTTATCCGCATCAAGACCGTGCTCCTCCAATATAGCCGGCAGCAAATGATCCTTTGCGATCGCAAGCTTTTCATGCTTCGTGTAGCCCGAGATCTCTATGATCTCTAATCTGTCAAGCAGCGCCCATGGGATGGTTGCCAGAGAGTTTGCAGTAGCGATGAACAATACCTCAGATAGATCATAAGGGACCTCAAGATAATGGTCTGAGAACGTTCCGTTCTGCTCAGGGTCAAGTACTTCCAGAAGAGCACTTGAGGGATCTCCAGAATATGAAGATGATAGCTTGTCTATCTCGTCAAGCACGAACACTGGGTTCTTGGTCCCTGCCTTCCTTATGCCCTGTATGATCCTTCCGGGCAGAGCTCCCACATAGGTCCTTCGGTGACCCCTTATCTCGGCTTCATCCTTGACGCCGCCCAGACTTACCCGAACGTATTGCCTTCCCAGAGCATCTGCAATGCTCTTTCCCAAACTGGTCTTACCTGTTCCCGGAGGTCCGGTAAAGAGCAGAATGGAACCCTGCTTCTCATGCTTCAGTTTCATCACTGCAAGATGCTGGATTATCCGCTCTTTGACCTTTTCAAGTCCATTGTGATTGCTCTCAAGCACATTGCGGGCTTCATTGATATCAATGTTCTTTTT
>JAHFZE010000076.1 GCA_020854785.1 Methanomethylovorans sp. | reverse complement strand
GTCCTTGTAAACAAGATAAGGTTCATCCTTACGGATATCAAAGGCAACACCTGTTGCACGCAGCGGGGGACCGGATACTCCGATATCCTTCGCAACCTCGGCTGTAAGCGTGCCAATACCCACGGTCCTTGCCTTATATATAGAATCTGTGCTGAACAGTTCCTCATAATTGTCAATGGCCTTCCTCAGATTCCCAAAGACATACTTTACATCTTCCTTAAAACCTTTGGGAAGATCATCCCTTACTCCACCAAAACGCAGGAAAGAATGAGTGATGCGTGCCCCTGTGACAGAATCAATAACACTCATAAGATCTTCCCTTTCCTTGATGGTGTACATGAACATGCTTACAAAACCAACAAAGGAAGCATATTCTCCCATACCCAGCAAATGGCTCTGTAGCCTGGAAAGCTCTTCCATTATCACACGAATGTACTGAGCCCTTTCCGGTACTTCTATATCTGCAAGTTTTTCCACACAGCCAACATATGCTTCTTCGTTGGTCAGAGCAGCAAGGTAGCATATCCTGTCTACGATGGTTATACCCTGTAGGTATGTCTTGTTCTCAAGTATTTTCTCGATCCCTTTGTGGATCCATCCCATCTCGACCTCGGAATCCACAACAGTTTCGCCCCTCAGCTTTGCATTAAGTCTGAAGGGGCCCGGCATCATCGGGTGTTGTGGCCCAAGATGCACTATCATTTCAGAAGGTCCAACTTCATCATACATTATAAAACCTCATACCAGATTTTTGGCTGTTTTGTTGGGGAAACCTTTGTAATCTTTTCTGAGCGGCCATTCGCCGAGCATGTCCTGAGGAAGCACCAGAGGCCGCAGGTCCGGATGATTGAGATATTTAACACCGAAAAGTTCGTAAGTTTCTCTTTCGTACCAATTGGCATTCCAGTATACAGGAACAACAGACTCGATCTCAGGATTGTCCCTTGGCAATATGGCCTTTAAGGTCAGTACCACCGGATGTTCATAAGAACCGATAACATATACCACTTCGATCTCGTTCCTCTCAGGATGATCGACACCTAATTCGCAACAAAGATGTCCGAAAGAAAGTTCTTCCTTGAGGTACTGACATATGTCCTTCACATTTTCATTCTTAACCTTTGCAAGGATCCTGATATCAGATTCCACCTGTGCATCATAGATGACACCTGTGAACTGACTGGAAAGAGTATCTATAATAGCTTTAGCATCCATGGGCTCACCTCAGTAATCAGTACCTTTGTCCTTCTTTGCGACGATCTTCTTCTGCAGCTCATAAAATGCCTGGATAAGAGCCTCACATCGTGGAGGACAGCCCGGAACATAGATGTCTACCGGAAAAACTTCATCTATGTTCTGACGAGTGCTGTATGATTCATAAAATGGACCTCCACTAATAGCACAGTCCCCAAAGGCTATAACCCATTTTGGTGCTGGCATCTGGTCCCATATCCTCTTAAGTGCAGGGAAATATTTTTTTGTCACGTAGCCACTGATGATCAGTACATCGGCATGCCTTGGAGAGTTCCTCGGAATGATACCAAAACGATCGGTATCATAGTGTGCCATACCTGTGGAAAGCAATTCCACACCACAGCAACCCATGGCATTCACAGTGAACCAGAGAGAGTTCTTCCTGCCCCAGTTAATGAGATCCTGTGCCTTTGTTTTCTTTAAGAAGTCACTGATAGCACTAGTGCTTGTGGTCATGACACCTGGTATCTCTTCTTGCATGTCATCTTTATTATTAGTGGAAACAGGCTCTACTTCTGCCATTTAAGCGCCTCCTTCTTGATAAGATATAAGTATCCGAACAATACAACGAAAATAAAGATCAGCATTTCAAGGGTTGCTATAATCGTTATGCTTGGTTCTCTAAAAATAGTAGCCCATGGATACAAAAAAAGGACCTCTATATCGAACAAGACAAATGCAATGGCATACAGGTAATACTCAACATTGAACTGGATCCTTGCACTCCCAGTGGGAACAGAACCCGCCTCATATGTTTCATATTTTACAGGAGATTTGCTCCTCGGACTTAGCTGCTTCACAAGAAGCATGGTCACCGGAGGCATTAAAAGCGCCACTACAAGAATTATCGCAACCGGAATGTAACTATAGATTATGTTGCTAACATCGATTATTCCTGACATAGTGATTCACCTGAAGATTACAACGACAGATAGGTTATTTGTATAATTCTTTTTTTATTAAAAAGAGTACACTGTAACCTATTTTCAATGAATGTAGGTTCAGAATACGTTTAAGGTTATTAAATTTTGTGTTATGGCAAGTTGCGATCAGCCTTTTTAGCTATGCTTTTGCCATGAAAGAATAGCTTTTACACTGAATCTCTGACTTTATAGACAACAGCTCCGTTGAAAAACTGCATCTTTATCGAAACACAGGCGTTCACAGAGAACACAGAAACCACAAATACAAAAAAAAAGCTCAGCTCCTTTTTAGAGCTGAGGAGAGTAGTATTTCTTTATCACAAAGTCGCATTCGGAACAGGAAACAACCATCCAGTCCCCCACATCCGTACGTACATATTTGTCAAATATCGAAGAACCACAATTCGGACATACATAGTAATCCTTGAAGTAGTAATGGTAGAAATGTGGCGTTGTTTCAAGCCACTTCAGTACCATTTGCATGTGTGCGAAGTATTTCTGTTTAAGAGGAGCAGCATTGCTCTCAAGGGCATCCTGCACACGACTGGATACCTGCTTTGTATGGCTTTCAGATTT
Source organism: Methanomethylovorans sp. (assembly GCA_020854785.1). GTDB lineage: Archaea > Halobacteriota > Methanosarcinia > Methanosarcinales > Methanosarcinaceae > Methanomethylovorans. The sequence goes on along the minus strand of JAHFZE010000076.1, from coordinate 2,131 downwards.
CTCTGTGAGCTTTTTGTAGTCCGATATATACCTTATCGTGTGGTCCAGATATTGCAGATAGGCCTTATGTGCCTTAGGTTCCCTTCTCCAGATGGTGCGTATGAAGTATTCTCCCATCACATCTTCCATGATATCTGCACAGGTCGTACAGATATTATAATCCTTGAAATGACGGGAATCCTGCTCACCCCCGCATATAACGCATGTCTCCATTATGCCACCTCTTCTGACCCTGAGCACATCAAGTGATAGATATCGGCTTCATAGCTTCGCGGGTAAACATTATAGGAAATATGTTCAGCACTGCAAGCAGATCCCCACTGTGTACCTTTCCTGACTCCTGCCCCAACACATATGCATACGTGATAGTGCGTTCGCTGTCCACTGGCTTGGCACCTCCATCTGTACCCACCTTCACCAAAGAAACTACCGCATGGTGAGTAAATGTACAAGGCATAGCTATCGTGTCAGGTTCGATCTTGATCTCCTTCACACGCAGTTTTTTGAACTCACCGGCCCGTATGTCTGCATCCTCGGTGGCTATCACCATTTCCCACTTTGCTCTTGTGGCGATGGTGAATTCGTAAGTCGCTGCGTTTATTTTCTTACATTTGATGTCACCGTTCTCACGGCAAACAACCTGAACTATTTCCTGCTTCATTTCATCACCACAAATAATTGGTATATCCTAGTACATATAGATTTCGAGAAAACTTCATTAATAATCATTATATTAGATGTGAAGAAAAATAGGCAAGGTAATTTATTTCCTTAACAAGATACACGTTTTCTCTTTATGGCATTTAGTAGTAAGAAGGCTGTTAGATTCAAGCACGCCATCTATGTTATTGAGTACGTGGATAACATTCTCTTTCAATGAATGTATGTCACAGGTCCTTACCTTTAAAAGAAGATCATAAGGCTCCAGAAGCTCATAGATCTCGAGCACATCATTGATATTCTTCAGTTTATTGATCACACTTATCCTTTTACTCTGCTCTATCCTAAGACCTATATAGGTAGTTATATTCAACCCGACGCTTACAGGATCGATCAGAACGGTAAATTGTTTAACGACCCCACTGCTCTGAAGTTTTTCGATCCTTTTGTGAACGGTAGATGTAGCAAGCCCAAGATCACTGGCAATTTCAGTACTGTGAATCCTGGAATTCTGCGTGAGATGTTCCAATATGGCAAAGTCCAGATCGTCCATATTAATATATTTAGTAATTTATAGTATATGATAGTTTTCTTTCAGCCAGCTATAAAGGGATCAATTTAACATGATCTATAAAAATATGTGAAAATATTAAAATCAATAAGCAAAAAAAATACATAGATAATTATAACAACAATGTTTTTGTTCATTGAATACTTCTATACAGGATAAACGGTGTATAGCCAATGAAGATCGATAAAAGATGTGTTGGATGCGGTCAATGCACTGCTTTCTGTCCGAAGAATGCTATTATTGTAAAAGGGCATGCCTGTATAACAGCAGATTGCATCCAGTGCAAAATATGTATGGCCTACTGTCCTATGAAAGCTATAGAGGAAAGTGCATGAAAGTTATAGTTATCGGTGCGGGCCTTGGAGGTCTTCTTAGTGCCGCCTGGCTCTCAAAGGCGGGCCATGAGGTAGATGTTTTTGAGCGGCTCCCCATTGCAGGGGGAAGGTTCACCAACATTGACTATAAAGGGTTCCAGCTGTCTACCGGTGCTTTGCACATGATACCTCATGGCCCGACTGGCCCTCTTGGTACCCTGCTCAAGGACATTGAAGCAGATATAAAGATAATACGTGCCGATCCTATGGCCGTTATCCGTATCCCAATAGAAAAAGATGCCACGGATTATGCACATGGTTTCCGGGACATAGATTTCCATGATTTCAGAAAACGCTTTACTTTGCTGAATAAGATAAGACTGGCGATCCTCATAACCACTACACGCATCTTCCCTCCAAAAAAGGGCTCAATGGCAGAGTGGTGCTCTAAGCACCTTAAAGAGGACTGGACCCTCCGGATAGCTGACTCTTTCTGCGGATGGGCATTAAGCCTGAAGGCTAAAGACGTACCTGCAGCAGAAGTATTTGAGATCATCGAGAACATGTATAGATACAGTGGCTCTGG